>DATNJD010000318.1:0-4466 GCA_035604075.1 Acidimicrobiales bacterium | reverse complement strand
CCGAGCTCGAACGGGTCCGCCCCCGGCCCCCGGCCCCCGGCACGACCTTCCCCGAATTCAAGGCCCAGCTCGAGGCGGCCGGCCTCCCGGCCGAGGTGGTCGACCTCGACTGGCTCGGGGGACAGGTTCTCGAGCACCTGGACGAGGGTCGCTACATCCTCGGTCCCGGCTCCGAGCGCTTCGGGCCGCTGCTTCACTCCCGGGCCGACGCCATCGCCAAAGGCCAGCTCCCCCCCACCCTTCTTCACTGAACCATCCGGTCTTCACTGAACCATCCGGCTACCAGAGCCATACCGCTTCACCGAGTCAACCGGCCTGAGGGAGACTGATCGTCATGGAACGCCGCTACACCGTCATCTCGGCCGACTCCCACTGCGGGGCCGACGTCGTCGACTACCGGCCCTATCTGGCCTCGAAGTTCCACGACGAGTTCGACGCCTGGGCCGCCACCTACGAGGTCCCCTTCGCCGACCTCCTCGCCCCCATCCGCTACCGCAATTGGGACTCCGACCGGCGCATGGCCGAGCACGAGGCCGACGGCATCGTGGCCGAGGTCCTCTTCCCCAACACCGTCCCGCCCTTCTTCGAGGAGGGCAACCTGGTGGCGCTTCCTCCCTCGGAGGCCGACTACGAGCGTCGCTGGGCCGGCGTCCAGGCCCACAACCGCTGGGTGGCCGACTTCTGCTCCGCCTTCCCCGGACGGCGTGCCGGCGTCGTCCAGGTCTTCGTCAACCGCCTGGAGGACGCCCTGGCCGAGATCTCCTGGGCGGCCGAGCACGTCAGTCTCTTCGGCGGCATCCTCCTGCCCTCCATCCCGCCGGGCTCACCGTTGCCCCCTCTCTACGACCCCCACTACGACCCGCTGTGGCGGCTCTGCCAGGAGGTCGGTGCCGTCATCAACATCCACGCCGGCGCCGGTCTCCCCGACTACGGCGAGCTCGAGATCGCCCGGGCCATCATGCTGGTCGAGCTGCCCTGGTTCAGTCACCGCCCTCTCTGGCACCTCATCTTCGGAGGCGTTTTCGAACGCTTCCCCGGTCTGAAGGTCTCCCTCACCGAACAGGGCGTGGCTTGGCTCCCGCGCGGCCTCGAGACCCTCGACTGGTTCTACGGTCGCATGGACCCGGCCGGCGGTGCGGCCGAGGCCGTCTTCTTCGGCGCCGCGGCGAAGGGCATGTCCATGAAGCCGTCGGAGTACTTCGCCCGCAACATCTGGCTGGGCGCCTCCTACCTGCGCTCGTCGGAGTCGGAGCTCCGGCCGCAGTTCGGCGCCGACCGTGTCATGTGGGGTGACGATTACCCCCACTCCGAGGGGACCTGGCCCTTCAGCCGCGAGGCGCTCCGGGTGGCCTTCTCCGGTGAGGACCCCGACGTCGTCCAGCGCTGCGTGGGCACCAACGCGGCCAAGCTCTACGGCTTCGACCTCGACGCCCTGGCCCCGTTGGCGGCCAAAGTGGGACCTCTCGTCGACGAGATCGCTGTCCCCATCGCCGCCGACGACTACCCGACCAAGTCGACCTCGAACGCCTTCGACACCACCCAGGTGCTGCGGGCCTGGTAACGCGGCACCGGCCGTTGCGGTCCTGGGCCCACACCCCCGTCGCTCCGCCGCCCCACCCATCGCAGTTTCACCCTGCTCTCCGATGGGAAGATTCCCGTCACATGAGTCAGCCAGTGCGAGAGGGGTCGGCATGGAGCAACTGACCGGTCTGGACGCCAGCTTCCTCTATATGGAGACACCCAGCCTGCACATGCACGTCTCGATGGCGGCCGTCTTCGACCCCTCCACCGTGCCCGGGGGCTACTCGTTCGAGAAGATGCGGGACCTGGTCGGATCGCGCCTGGCCGTGGCCCCGGTGTTCAGGCGCCGGTTGGTAGAGGTGCCGCTGCGCCTCGGTCACCCCTACTGGTCCGACGACGGTGACCTCGACCTCGGGTACCACATCCGACGCGCCGCGCTGCCCTCCCCAGGCGGCCCCGACGAGTTGGCCCGGTACGTGGGTGACGTCTCGGGCCGGCAGCTCGACCGCACGCGCCCGCTGTGGGAGATGCATGTCGTCGAGGGCCTGGCGCACGGACACGTGGGCGTGGTGGCGAAGTTCCATCACTCCACCATCGACGGGGTGTCGGCGGCCGAGCTGTTGACGCAGCTCTTCGACCTCGAACCCGACCCACCGGCCCGGGTGCTGACGGAGAGCACCCCCGGTCCCGAAACGGTGCCGTCGGACCTCTCTCTCGTGGCGCGGGCGCTCGCCACCCGCGTCGCCGCTCCCGTCGACATCGCCCGGTTGGCGTGGCGCACGGGCCGCTCCATCCTCAAGGTGGGCCGCGTCCGACGCTCGCCCGCCGCCAAGGGTGCTCTCCCGCTCACGACGCCGCGCACATCGCTCAATGCCGCCATCTCACCGCACCGGAAGGTGGCCTTCGCCTCCGTCTCGCTCGACGACGTGAAGGAGCTCAAACGGGCACTCGATGTCACCGTGAACGACGTGATCGTGGCCATGTGCACCGGCGCCCTGCGGAACTATCTCCAGGGACGCGACGAGCTCCCCGACCACCCGTTGGTGGCCACCATCCCCATCTCCATGCATCCCTCCCTGGCCGATCGACCCGGCACCAACAAATTGTCGGCCATGTTCGTGAGCCTGCCCTGCGGTGTCGCCGACCCGAAGGAGCGGATGGAGATGATCCGGGCCGGCACCAGGGGCGCCAAGTCCGAGCACAATGCGCTCGGCGCCGATGTTCTTCTCAACTGGGCCGAGCACGCGTCGCCCAACGTCTTTTCCCCCGCGGCGCGCGCCTACACCCGGCTGCGCCTGGCCGAGCGCCACCGCCCCATCCACAGCCTCTTGATCTCCAACGTGCCGGGGCCCGACTTTCCCCTCTACCTGGGCGGCGCCGAGATGGTGGCCGCCTTCCCCCTCGGCCCCGTCATGGATGGCGCCGGACTCAACATCACGGTCATGAGCTACCGCGGGGTCCTCAACTGGGGCCTCATCGCCTGCGCCGAGACCGTCCCCGATCTGGACTCCATCGCCGCGGCGGTGGCTCCGTCTCTCGACGAGCTCCGGTCGGCCGCCGGACTGACCCCGGCGACCCCGGTGGGGACGGCACTGATCGGCTGATCGGCTTACGTTTCGGACCGCGGTTCGACGGCCCCGTCCCTTGTCGTCGGTGTACATATGCCGATCGTCGGCATATCCTGGTGGTGATGGCACCGGAGCTGCGGGAACCGACGTTTCTGATATTGACCGCCCTGGCGGATGCCCCCCGTCACGGTTACGGGGTGATGCAGGAGGTCGAGCGCCTGTCCGCGGGGCGGACGCGGCTGCGGACGGGGACCTTGTACGCAGCCCTAGACCGATTGTCAGATGAGGGCCTCATCGAGGTGGCGCGCGAGGAGGTGGTCGAGGGCCGGCTCCGCCGGTACTACCGGCTCACCGGCGCCGGGGGCACGTCGCTCGACGCCGAGTCACGACGGCGGATGTCGGTGTCGAGGGAGGCACTGCGACGCCTCCGGGTGGCCGGAGGTTATGCATGAGCGATCCCGGCCGGCGTTATCGGAGATGGCTGCGGCTCTACCCCGAGCCGTACCGAACGGCACGGGGTGAGGAGATCCTGTCGACGCTCCTCGATTCTGCCGGCGGGGGCGGCCCGGCCTGGCGCGATCTTCTGACCCTCGTCCTCCACGCCGCCAGAGTGCGAATCGGGCTGATCCTCCGGCGCCCGGGGCGGCCGCCTCTCCCGCAACCGGTCCGCCTCGTGACCTGGCTCCTCGTCGGCTCGGCCGCCGCCGCGTGGGCCAACGCCGTTTTCGACCGTGGCTATCCGATGCACCGGGGCCCGGGCCCCGGCCCCATCGTGGCCGGGTTCATCTTTCTCGGCTTGAATTTCCTGCTCCAGGCCCGGCGCCGGTGGCTCTTCATGCTCGTCATCGGAGTCTTCGGCCTGTTCACGGCGTCGATCCTCGTCGATACTCGGTCGATCGTGGCGGGACTGGTCCTCGCCTCGCCCTATGTCCTGTGCGCGCTGTTGTTGATCGCCGGTCGGAAGCGCTACATGAGGGCGATCAGCGCGTCGGCGTGATCCCGTACTCGGCCAGCCACCACTTGGCCTTGGCCGCCGCGTCGGGCTCTGGTTGCAGTCCCGGATCCTGGCCCAGGTCCTGCGGCGTGAAGCCGATCCGGTCGGCGATGGGTTGCAGCGCCTCGAGGTCGAAGCCGTAGACCTTGGCCGCCGTCGCTCCGAGAAGCTGCTTTGTCTCCGAGACGGGGACCTCGCAGAAGTCGGTCTTGAGCTTCACCGCCGTGTTGGGCCACGAGCCCTCGGGGTGCGGGTAGTCCGTCCCCCACATCACGGCGTCGAGACCGAGGACGTGACGGCGCCGGATCTCCTCCTTCGACATCGTCGAGGCCCCGACGAAGAGATTGGTGCCGAAGTACTCCGACGGCAGCTTCGAGATCTTC
>DATNJD010000317.1:0-2417 GCA_035604075.1 Acidimicrobiales bacterium | reverse complement strand
CGACGACGAAGAACCTCAACTACTCGACGTTCTTGAAGGACGTGAAGGCACACGAGATCAAGACGGCCTCCATCAATCCCACCGGCGCGGTGACGGGGACGTTGAAGGGCGGCGACAATTTCACGAGCCAGATCCCCACCGCTCTGACCGACAACCAGCTGGCCCCGCTGCTGAAGAGCAACGGCGTGGCCATCACCGGGGTGAGCGCGTCCTCGAGCACGCTCATCACCTTGCTGGAGGACATCCTGCCCCTGCTGTTCTTCGTGGGCATCTTCGTCTGGATCGGCCGCAGCCCCCGCCGGCAGCTGCAGGGCGGGATCATGGGCATCGGCGGATCGAAGGCCAAGCTCTACGACGAGGACCGTCCCGCCACCCGCTTCGCCGACGTGGCCGGCTACGAGGGGGCCAAGCGGGAGGTGGCCGAGGTGGTCGACTTCCTGAAACGACCCGAGCGCTACACCCGGGCCGGCGCCGTGGGGCCGCGCGGGGTGCTCATGGTGGGGCCGCCGGGCAGCGGAAAGACGCTGATGGCACGGGCCGTGGCCGGAGAAGCGGAGGTCCCCTTCCTGGCCCTCACCGGGTCGAGCTTCGTGGAGATGTTCGTCGGTGTCGGGGCCAAGCGCGTCCGCGACCTGTTTGCCGACGCCCGTAAGCGGGCCCCCTCCATCGTCTTCATCGACGAGATCGATGCCATCGGGCAGCGGCGCGGCGGGTCCATCGTGTCCAACGACGAGAGAGAACAGACCCTGAACCAGCTCCTGGCCGAGATGGACGGTTTCGACTCCACCACCGGTGTCGTGATCATGGCCGCCACCAACCGCCCCGAGGTCCTCGACGCCGCGCTTCTGCGGCCCGGGCGCTTCGACCGCCAGGTCGAGATCCCACTGCCCAACCAGGCGGAGCGGACGGCCATCCTGGTCGTCCACGCCCGCGACAAGAAGATGGCAGCGGACGTCGACTTCGGCGCCGTGGCCCGCGGGACGCCGGGATTCTCCGGCGCCGACCTGGCCAACCTGCTGAACGAGGCGGCCATCGTGGCCGTCCGGCACGACCGCGACGTGGTCACCGCCGGCGACCTCGACGAGGCGCGCGACCGCATCCTGCTCGGTCGTCGCGATGCGTCGAACGCGCTACTGCCCGACGAGAAGCGCTCCGTCGCCGTCCACGAGTCGGGCCACGCCCTGGTGGCCCTGCTGTCCGAGCACGCCGACCCGGTGGCCAAGATCACCATCCTGCCCGCCGGGCGCGCCCTCGGCGTCACCGAGCAGCTTCCGGCCGACGAGAAGCACCTGTACTCCGAGAGCTACCTGCTGGCCTCCCTGGACGTCCGTCTGGGCGGGCGGGCGTCGGAGATCCTGGTTCTGGGTGAGGCATCCACCGGGGCGGCCAACGATCTGGCCGGCGCCACCGGCCTGGCCATCCACATGGTCCGCGACTGGGGGCTGTCGCCGCGACTCGGACCGATCGGTTTCAGCGCCGAAGGCCCCGGCTATCTCGACGGTCAACAGCAGTTCCAGAGTCGGCAGTACTCCGAGGGGACCCAGCAGGTGATCGACGAGGAGGTGAGCCGGCTGCTGGGCGAAGCCGAGGAACGCGCTACCGCCGTCCTGCGCAGTCACCGCGCCGCTCTCGACGCCGTGATCGCCCTTCTTCTCGAGCGCGAGACGATCGACGGGGAAGAGCTCCGGGCCGTGGTGCAGGGGTCATCGTCGCCGAACGGCTCGTCGCTCACCGATAAGCCCGCCGCCGCCGGCGATCGGCCGGCCGTTCCCAGTCACTGACCCGGCGCTGCGCCGACCACAACGGATCAGGGCTCGGACACCACCAGCACGAGCGATCCCTCGTAGAAGGGCTGTGTCCGCAGATGCCCGTGACGACGGTCCCAGGCGCCGTCGTCGAGGGCCGCCGTCAGGTCGCCGGCGAAGCGGTGATGGACTCCGGCCTCGACGAAACTCCACGCCGAACAGGACTGGCGGGCCTGTGGATCGAGCAGTGCTTCAGGCCGGCCATAGTAGGCCTCGTTGAACCCGTCGACGCAGTCGAGGGGCACGGGGACGGCTGTCGTACGTATGGTGCCTCCCAGTCCCTCGGCCAATGTGGCCAAGGAGGGATAGCGACGGATCTCAGCCGCGATCACCTCGGGGGCGTACTCGTTCAGCCAGAAGCACCCGACGAGGTCGGGATCACCGGTCAGGATCACCACCGGGCCCCGGGTGACCCGCCGCATCTCGGACAGGCCGGTGCCGAGATCACCCCACTGGTGCACGCTGAAGGTGGTCATGGCCGCGTCGAACGACCCGTCGGCGAAAGGGAGATCCTCGGCCGAGGCGTCCACGGCGGCGGCGGTGCCCGCCGGCCGGCGGGCGCGCATGGACGCCGACGGTTCCACCGCCGTCACTTCCCGGTCGACCGGCTCG
>DATNJD010000316.1:0-4726 GCA_035604075.1 Acidimicrobiales bacterium | reverse complement strand
ACCGTGCTCCACCGGCATCGGCTCCCCGGTGAGCATGGACTCGTCCACCGCCGACCATCCGCTCTCGACCACCCCGTCCAGAGGAACCGTCTCGCCCGACCGCACCCGGATCAGCGCGCCGACCGGGATGCTCTCGGGGGGAACGAGCTCCCCCTGGTCGTCATCGACACCGGTCACCACCCGCGCCGTCGGCGGCCGCAGTCCCAGCAGAGAGTGCATGGCCCGCGCGGCGCGTTGCCGGGCCCGGGCCTCGACGGCCCGACCGGTCACCAAGATGGCCACGATCAACGGCGCCATCACCCCGTGCAACCGGGCGGCAAAGGCGCCGTTGCCACCCAGGTGCAGGTGCCGGCCTCCGAGGGCAATGGCCTCCACCGCGCTCACGGCCAGGGCGGCCAACGTCCCCAAGGCGATCAGCGTGTCCATGTTGGTGGCCCACCGGCGCAACAGCCGGACCGTGTTCCGCAGGAACGGCCACCCCCCGGCGATCTCCACGGCCACCGCCAGGATCAGCACCGTCCACCCGTCGACCTCGTCGGCCGGGCCCACCAGGGCGATCACGAACGCCGCCAGCGCCAGCGGCCACGAGATCACGGCCCGGAGCCCCCAGTGGTCGGAGTGCTCCTTCACCGCACCGCCATCGTCGTCGTCCACCGGGGCGGCGCTGTACCCGGCTCCGTCGACGGCTCCCACCAATTCGTCCACACCCGTCGCCGTCGGGTCGTAGGCGACGAAGGCCCGGGTCGTGGCCAGGTTCACCGACGCGCTCACCACACCGGCGTGGTGCGCCAGCGTGCCCTCGATCCGCGAGGCGCAGGCACTGCAGTGCATCCCGCCGAGCGAGAGCTCGGCCGTGGCCAGCCGGCGTTCCTGGCGGTCCGCCTCGGGCCATGGACTCGTCGGGGCGGTCAGCATGGCCTTCTTATCGTAGTGGGACCCGATTCCCCCCTGACCAGCCACTCGGTCGCGGCCGCAGCGGGAGGTGGCGTCGGTATGCTGCCGGGGCCCGGACGGACGTCCGTGGCCGACGCCGGGGCCCGCTCACGCCCATCAGGAGCCAGATGACACTCGACAAGCGCGTCGTGGCAGCGCCGTTCTCCCCGGCCTCGGCGGGCTGGGCCCTGCTGCCCCTGCGCGCCTTCCTCGGCTTCACCTTCACCTTTGCCGGTCTCCAGAAGCTCGCCAATCCCGGCTTCTTCGATGCCAACAATCCGACCTCGATCCAGCAGCAACTGAAGGAGTCCGCCCACAGCAGCCCCGTCCACGCGCTCATCAGCCCCCTCGTCTCCCACGCCGTCGCCCTCGGCGTCGTCATGGCCCTGGGAGAGCTCGCCGTCGGCCTCGGTACTCTGCTCGGCCTCCGGACCCGCATCGCCGCGGTGGGCGGCATGATCCTGTCGCTCTGCCTGTTCCTCACCGTCAGCTTCCACTCGAGTCCCTATTACACGGGCTCCGACATCGTCTTCTTCTTCGCCTGGCTGCCGCTGCTGGTGTCGGGATCGGGCGATGTCCTCTCGGTCGATGCGCTGCTGGCATCGCGCACCGGCACGGGGGCCGGCGCCGGCCCGGCGCAGGCGCCGTCGTCCCCCACGGCAGGCGCCGAGATCGACCGCCGTACCTTCGCCTTGAAGGCGACGGCCGTCGGCGCCGTCGGTGCTGTCGGCGTCCTCCTGGCGGGAGCGGCCGCTGGTCTGGGCCGCCTCGTCGGTCACTACGCCACCTTCCCGGCCGCCGCCAATCCGAACGCCCTGTCCGGCACCGCCACGTCCTCCGGTACCCCGACCTCGACGGCGCCGGCGGCGGGATCGACGTCCACCACGGCGCCGGTCAAGAAGCCACCGGTCAAGAAGCCACCGGGCAAGGCCGTGGGTCCGGCCAGCGCCGTCACCATCGGAGGCGCGGCCACCTTCAACGATCCGAAGACGGGTGACCCGGCCGTCGTCCTCCAGCCCACGGCGGGCACCTTCGTGGCCTTCGACGCCATCTGCCCCCACGAAGGCTGCACCGTCGCCTTCAACACCGATGCCAAGCTCTTCATCTGTCCCTGCCACGGATCGAGGTTCAACGGCGAGACCGGTGACCGGATCAGTGGCCCGGCCCCCCACGGCCTGACCAGGATCACCATCGCCGAGGGCCCCGACGGCGACCTCTACGCCGTCTGAGTACGCCGTCCGAGCGGTCCGCCCGCCCTCTTACCCGGGTCCCGAGGCTCCCGGGAACCCGGCGGCCACGGCCCACCTTGTAGCCTGTGACGAACCTCCAGGGAGGACGAATGCCTCATCTCAGGGACGAGACGGTGCCACCACTCAAGGACGAGACCGACAACGACGGCGGTCCGTCGTGCTAGTCCTCGGCCGCCGCGTCGGTGAAGGCGTCATGATCGGCCATAACATCAAGGTCACCGTGCTCGTCGTGGCCGGCGACAAGGTCCGCATCGGTATCGACGCTCCACCGGAGGTCGAAGTCCACCGCGAAGAGGTCTACCTCGAGATCCAGCAGGCCAATCTCCAGGCCGCCTCGACATCTACCGAAGCGGTGGCCGACCTGAGTGCGGCTCTGCGCGACCTGGAGCCCGAGACGTCGGCGACGACCGACCCGGCCGCCGCCCCCGGCGAACCGCCCGCCGCCACCGCCGCCGGCGCCGATCCGCCGAAGGTGCTCAGGTCGAAGGGGGCGTGAGCGGCTCGGCCGCCCGGTGAGTCATCTGGTACTGCACCACCTGGGCGGCGGCCAGCGTGTGGCGATTCACCACCAGCGGTCCGAGCAGGTTGGCCGTCGGCTGCTCTCCCAGTGTGACGATGGCCAGCACCAGCGCGTCGTCGGCTGACTCGAGACCCAGACTGGCCACGTGCTGCTCGTCGATCTCGATCTTGTAGTCGGGGAACACCGCACCGGGGGACAGCAGCGTGAAGCAGATCCCGCTCTCGTCCACCGACCGCATCAGACAGAACGGTTGCAGCTCGGGGCCGAGGACCTCCAGCCGGAACTGCCGTAGGGCGGGGAATCCGGGCAGTCCTCCGGCGAAGTCGAGAACGGCGCCGTCGAAGGCGCCGTCGCCGCCGTCGGCCGCCGCTTCGTCGTCGGTCGACGTCTCGCTCCCCATCTCCTGCTCCTCGTCCCGGTTCCGCGTTGTCAGCATCCGCTTCGATCTCCCATCGTCCCAGTTGTCCCCGTCATCCTAAGAACTGCACGAGCGATTCTTGTGACAGCTGCGACGTGGCCCACAGAGCCGACTGATACGACTGCTGGGCCTCGCTCAGCTGGGTACTCACCTGACCGACGTTCGTGCTGTCGAGTCCGTTCATCTGTGCCTGCAACGTCTGTTGCGTATTGGTCGCCTGCTGGGCGAAGGTCTGCATCCTCTGATAATTGGCCCCCATGACGGCCGCCTGTGACGTCACCACCGTGGTGGCGGTGTCGAGAGCCTGCAGATCGGTCGTCGCCGCGTTGTTGAGCGAAGCCGGCGTGGCTGTCTGCAGATCCTGCACGATCTGAGCCAGCACCCCGGTCGAGCCCAGAAGCCCCGTCGTCCCCGTCCCGAAGACCTGGTCACCGGTCACCCCCACCGCCACCTGCACGCCGGGGGCGACCGTCCGCGTCGGCGCCGAACCGCCGCCCACGTAGTTGCCGTTCTGGTCGTAGGCGGTGGTCACGTTGCCGGTACCCGAGAAGATCGCCTGGCCGCCGTAGCTGGTGTTGGACAGATTGATCAGTTCCTGCCGCACCGACGACACCTGTTGGGCCAGTCCCTGAATTGCTCCGGGCTGATTCGACAGGTTGGCGCCGGTGACCGACAGCACGGCCTGCCGGGCCTGTTGCAGAGCGGAGAGGATCTGGTTCATCGTCGAGTTCCCGAGCGACAGCCAGCCCGACCCGTCGGTGGCGTTGGCGGCGTACTGCTGGCTCCGCAGCATGCTGCCGTTCAGCTGCATCAAGTCGGCAGCCCCAGCCGGGTTGTCCGACGGCTGGTTGATCATGTCCCCCGTCGACAGTTCCTGCTCGAGCGTGGCCTGGGCCGCCTGGTCGCTGTTCAGCCCGGTGATCAGCTGCTGGGCGATGATCTGCGGCGTGTAGGAAATCGCCGTCCCCATGACGTCACTCACGACGTCCTCCTCACTGCGATCATCGTCACCGCTGTCATCGTTGCTTCTGTCATCGTTGCTTCTGTCATCGTCGCTGCTGACGTTGGCGCCATCGTCGTCATGACGCCTGGATCAACGCCTGCATCATGGTATCGACGGTGCTGATCAACTTGGCTGACGCCTGAAAGGCCTGCTGGAACGTCAGCATCTGCACCATCTGATCGTTGGTGTTGACCCCGACGATTGACTGGAGGTTCTGCTGAGCGGCGTTGGCCACCGAGGTCTGGGCCTGCACCTGGTTGTTCACGGCCTGCACCTGTGACCCGAGACCCTGGATCAGCGACTGGTACTGGAGGTCCGGTCCGGAGGCGGCATTGAAGAGCTCGGCCATCGCCTGGGCGTTGCCGCCGTCGTTGGTGGCGTCGGGGAGCGTCGCCGTGCTCGACGCGGCGATCAACTGCGGATTGCTCACGATCGCCGCGTTCACCGTCAGGCCGGAGGCGCCGGACCCCTGGAACAGCGGGAAGCCCGACCCCGAGGCGCCCGTCGCCGTGTAGCCGGCGGCCAGTTGGGTGTTCACCGTCGTCGCCAGCTTGTTGGCGGTGGCGTCGAGTTCCGATTGGTAGGCGGGCAGGTACTGGTTG
>DATNJD010000315.1:0-3666 GCA_035604075.1 Acidimicrobiales bacterium | reverse complement strand
GGTGGCGGCCGACGGCGGCATCTTCACCTTCGGTGACGCCACCTTCTACGGCTCCACCGGTTCCGTCCGTCTCAACCAACCGATCATCGGCATGGCTCCCACCGCCGACGGCAAGGGGTACTGGCTCTTCGCCTCCGACGGCGGCATCTTCACCTTCGGCGACGCCAAGTTCTTCGGATCCACCGGTGGGATACGCCTGAACCAGCCCATCGTCAGTGTGGCCTCCACCCCCGACGGTGCCGGCTACTGGGAGGTGGCCGCCGACGGGGGCATCTTCACCTACGGCGACGCCTCCTTCTACGGCTCCATGGCCGACGCCGGGTCACCGGAGCCGACCGAGCAGATCGCCACCAGCCCGTCGGGCAACGGCTACTGGATCATCGATCAGAACGGCACCGCCAACGCCTTCGGTGACGCGTCGGGGACGCCACCCACCATGGGTCTCATGTTCCGCGCCGCCACCCCCGGTGACGCGGCCGTCCTCTTCGCCTTCCAACAGCTGGGCAAGCCCTACATCTGGGGTGGCAACGGCCCCGTCGGCTACGACTGCTCCGGTCTCGCCCTCGCCTCCTGGCAGCACGCGGGCGTCTCCTTCGCCCGGGTGGCCGACGACCAGTACCACACGGCCGGATCTCCGGTGGCTCTCTCGAGCCTGATGGCGGGCGACCTCGTCTTCTGGGGCACGAGCCAGACGGACTGGACGACCGTCTACCACACCGCCCTCTACGTCGGCGGTGGCCGCATCGTCGAAGCCACCGGTGACCAGGTCCAGCTCAACTCCCTCGGGCAGTGGGGCTCGGGCGATCTCATGGGAAACGGCCGGCGCCCGTGACCGGCCATCCCCGGCCACGCCGCGGTCAGCGACCTACGAGCCGACGACCACGCTGACGGTCTGGTCGACACTCGACGTCGGACCGTTCGACGCGGTGATCGTCACCGGGTAGCTACCGGGCTTCTTCACCGCCGGAGTTCCCGAGATCGTGGCCGAGCCCTTTCCCTTCTTGAAATGGAGCCCCTTCGGAAGCTTGCCCTTCTCGGTGATGAGGGGAGTCGGATAACCGGTGGCCGTCACCGTGAAGCTGCTCTTCCGGTGATCGGTGAAAGTGGCCTGGCCGGCACTGGTGATGGCCAGGGGAATGGGCCGGCCGGCGGGGAGGCTCACGATCAGACCCTGTTGATCACTGGCCGACGGGCCGAAGCCACCCACCGCCATGCACGTCCCTGTCGTCGAGCACGAGATGCCGTCGAGACCGGCGATCGTGGTCGACGTCTGGTTGCCGGACTCCTTGGCCGACGCCGTCACCGGGAGAGGTGCCGAGGCGGCGCTCCAATTCGGTCCTGACTGGGTCAGCACCATGCCGCTCTCGTCCCCGGCCTGATAGTCGGTCCAGTAGTAGCCGTCGGCCAGACAGGTGCCGACCGCCGGACACGACACCCCGGTGATCGCCGCCAACGTGTTGCTCTGAGAATCGGGCGGTACCGGTCCCTCCTGGGGAGTCCAGGTCCCCGATTGGAGGATCTCGAGCAGAGGGTCGATGTTCCCGCTGCTATCGACGTAGGCCCCGCCGGCGACACAGTCAGCGGCGTCGACACAGTCGACGCTGTCCAGGACCTTCATCCCCCGGGCGTTCGGCTCGGTGTTGGCGTTCGACGGCAGGGACGCCTCCTCGGCACTCCAGCTGCCCGACGTCAAGGTGAGAATGAGTCCCTGCGACGAGCTCGCGTCCTCGTACGAGCCGACGACGACACAGTCACTCTCGTCAGCACACGAGACCGAGGAGAGCTCCAGACTGTTCTGGTAGCTCGACGGGACCGGGATCGCCGTCTGCAGCTGCCAGGTTCCCGATGCCAACAGATAGATCAATGTGCTCCAGGTGGAGGGGACGGTCTTGCTTCCGAAGACGTAGACATCGCCGATGGCCACGCACGTCGTGGCGTCAGGACATGACACGCCACGAAGATTGACCAGGCCGCTGTCGGGCCCGGAGGCCAAGGTCGCTTCCGTTGCCGTCCATGTCCCACCCGACAGCGCCTCCAAGAGGCCGTTCTGATACTGGACGGTCCCGTCGAAGTCGTTGTAGTCGCCCGCCGCGCCACAGGTGCCGTCGCTCCCGCACGACACCGAATAGAGAACGGCGCCGTTGGACGGCCCGGCGTCCGCGTTGGCCGGCAGTGGAGCGGTGGACGCACTCCACGTCGATCCGTCATACGTCTCGACCAGGGGGTAACTGTCGAGCTCAGCGTCTTCGACGGTGCCGACGGCCACGCAGAACGAGGCGGACGAGCACGCACTGCTGTAGAGCGTGGCCGACTGGGGCGCGTTGCCATTGGGAAGCAGCGTCGGCAGCGGCGCCGGGCTCGGGCTCATCCCGGCCGTACCGGCGGCGACCGGCCCGCTGGCGGCGTGCGCCGGTTGCACCGCCGTCACCGCACCCAAGCCGAGAGCGGCCACCATCACGGCGCCCGCCACCGCTCGTCGGACCATCGACGATTCGGACATTCCCCCGCCCCCCGATCCCCGGGCACCGCACGTCCGCCGGGACTTCTCCCGTCAATTGTCCCACGGCGTCCACCGGGCGGCCAGCGTCACACGGTCGTCGCCGGCTCGACCAGGGCCTCACTCTGGTCCGGTGGGCCCGTGGCGGCGATCGTCCACAGGTTGCCGGCGCCCGCGAGGGGTACGTTGGGACAGTGACCACGGATCGTTTCGGACCCATCGACTTCGACCGGTTCCACCTCGAGGAACTCCCGAGCCGCCTTTCCGACCGGCCCCGGATCTTCTCCGCCGCCGATCTGCAGGTGGTCCGGCCCATCGCCTTCCGGCTCGACGACGGCCGGTCCTACACCTACACGCCGACCACCGACGGCTTCGCCGTCGCCCCGGGCGACGAGACGGCTCATACCGTGGTCGGCCTGGCCTACGACGACTGGAACGCGTTCGCCTGGGAGCTCAAGTCCTGTTTTGCCCTCTTCTACGCCGAGCGCCTCTCGTTTCCCCGCGGCAGCTTCGGTCACCTGGCCCGCTGGGAGCCGGCCCTGCGGGTGGCGTTTGCCGGACAGCCGATCTACGACCTCACCGATCCGGCGCCGGTCGTGGACGACGCCGGCCACCCTCTGGATCTCCATCGGACCTTCACGCTCGGGGACTCCGACACCGAGCTACGCCACTTCCTCGAACGCGCCGGCTACCTCCACCTGCGCGGCGTCATGACGGACGCCGAACTCGAAGCACTCCGCGCCGACGTCACCCTCGGTATCGAACGGGCCCGCCCCGACGACAAACGCTCCTGGTGGACCACGGTGGACGGCGTCGACGTCTGCAACCGCGTCAATTACCTGAACGACCACTCGACTGTCATCGCCGGACTCGGCGCCGACGGGCGCTTCCTGCGGATCGCCGCGCTCGGGGGACCCGATCTGCGCGAGGCCAACGACCGCCTCGACGGCCACGGCGTCGTCATCAAGGTGCCCGGTGCCACCTCGGGTCTGGCCGACCTGCCCTGGCACCGCGACTGCGGCATGGGTGGCCATCCGGTCAAGTGCCCCTTGCTGAACATCGGCATCCAACTCGACGGGGCCACTGCCGGGGCCGGCCAGCTGCTCGTCCTCGCCGGCTCCCACCGCGGCACGTCCCGTCTGCCCGGCCCCGACGAGCTCGACGGTCTC
>DATNJD010000314.1:0-2306 GCA_035604075.1 Acidimicrobiales bacterium | reverse complement strand
CGGTGTGCGCCCCCGGCGACATGGTCCGGGGGCCGTGGAACCCGAGCGGCCACTTCGAGAGCCGTTCGCTCATGCACCTCAACGACGCCTTATTGGCGCAGATGGGGATGACGTGGTGGTACCCACCACCCAGTGGCGAGGCCTACTTCGCGGCGGCGGCGCGCATCACCACCACCGGCGCTCAGGCCCGCCGGGTGTTCCGGCGCGTCCACCGCAGCACGCCCTGGGTGTGGAAGGACCCTCGCACGTCGGTGCTGCTGCCCTTCTGGCGCGGCGTCCTGGGCCCCCGACTGGCGGCCGTGGTGGTCGTCCGCAACCCTCTCGAGGTGGCGGCGTCGCTGCACCATCGCCACGGCGTGACCTCGGCCTTCGCGCTGGCGCTGTGGGAGCGCTACAACCGCCTCATCGTGGCCCACAGCTCGGGCATGCCCGTCATGGTCACCCGGTACTCCGACCTCGTGGCCGACGCCGCCGCCTGGCTGGAGGGAACCCGGGAGTTTCTCGAGGGCCTGGGCATGCGCTTGCCCGCAGCCGCCTCCGCCGGCGCCCTGGCCGGCGAATTCATCGACCCCGGGCTCCGCCACAGCGCCCACTCCCGGACGGACCTCGTCGGTCTGCGCCCCGGGACGTTGGCCGTCTACGACGCCCTGGAGGCCGCCGTGGGACCGACGGACGCATTCGCGGCGCCCAAGCTCCTGCCTGAGGCGGTGGACGTGGCCGTCGAGCTCGACGCCGTGGGACCGAGCACCAAGCTCGCCTGGCACCCTCCGCCCTGGGCGCCCGGACGCCCGAACGCGGAATCGACGGACAACGACGAGCATCCTAGCTAGGAAGGAAGAAGTTGGTCCGCTCCCGACCCGCCGATGTCGCGCCGAGCGGGTCGCGGCGCATGGCCGTCGGCGGTGACTCGCGCCATTCGCACCGAAAGCGGGCACGGCCTCCCTCAGCGCGACCTCCCTCGTCCCGAGAGTGACGATCAGGTGGAAACACGCAGGTCAGTCGTCAATTGTGACGATGATTCGCGACCCTTCCGGCCCTATGGTTCCTGATGGGGGTACGGATGAAGGACGTCGAAAGCCGCCGCTTGTGGCAGCGGGCGATGCCCCGCGTAGACGTCTCGCGCGCGTCGGCATTGCCGTGCGTCGAATCGGCCACCGGGCCGAGCACGGTGCGGGTCGGTACGGAGAAGGCGAGCGATGCGACGGATAGTCACCGGGATCCCCGTCGCGGTCCCCTGATGGCTACTGTGACACTGGATGAGTGTGACAACTTCCCAGGCGCTTCGCGGCACCTTCGGAGTTCGTCGCTGCCTCCGGGTCGGTTGAGATGAGACTCCGTCGTCTGGTGCTGGCGGTGGTTGTCATGGGAGTGGCCGTGGTGGCCGTGTTCGCCACCACGCAGGCTCCCGGCAATGCGTCCACCATTCCCCTGACCACCGCGGTGCCGATCGTGCCCAATACGCCGTGGACCGATACCGGGCTGAACTTCGACGCCGGCATGACCCTCAGCATCACTGCCAGCGGGAAGATCAATTTCGTGGGGGAGCGGTACTACCCGGCCACTCCGGCCGGGACCGTGAAGTGCCTGCGACTGGTGGAGAAGTTCACCGCCCCCCTCCTGCAGTGCTACTCGCTCATCGCCAAGATCGGCCTCAATGGCGTGCCCTTCGAAGTGGGGACGAGCTACCTCAATGTGTCTGTTTCCACCGGTGGGGAGTTGTATCTCGGTCCCAACGACAACCATTTCCCGGACAACCGTGGGAACTGGGTGGCGGTGATCACGGGTGGCAACCTGACCCCGGTGACGACGCCCCCAGGGACGACGCCCCCGGCCGTTCCTCCCCAGCCCCCGATCACCTCACCGCCGGCCGTCACCAGGGCGGTGACCCCGGCGGCCCCGGCGGCCCCGGCCCCGGCCCCGGCCCCGGCGGCCCCGGCCCCGGTGCATGCCAGTACGGGCTCGGGGGTGTTGGCCTTCACGGGCTTCGGGCCGATGGGGCAGCTCGCCGTTCTGCTGGGCCTCATCCTGGTGGTGGTGGGACTGGTGCTGTTCTTCGTCGACGTGCGCCGGGGAGTGCAGTGGCTCTTGGGGTTGTGAGGACCTAGGCGGCCCTCCCGGCGCGCCGACGCCTGACGAGCAGGGCGGCCGCGCCGCCCACCGTCACGGCGGCGGCGATCACGATGCCGGCGCTGAACAGGTCGGGCCAGTAGTGCAACTCGACCACGTGAGTCCCGGCGGGGACCTTGGCCTCGAGCATGGTGCCCTGGGCCCAGGGCTCGAGGGCCAGCGGTCGTCCGTCGATGGTG
>DATNJD010000313.1:0-4280 GCA_035604075.1 Acidimicrobiales bacterium | reverse complement strand
GATCGCCATCCACTCCACCGGTCTGCTCTGCCTGTCGTGGGACCATCGGGCGGTCGACGGCGCCTATGCGGCGGCCTTCGTGGCCCGGATCGTCCAATTGCTGGGCAGCCACGACTGGGCCGCCGAGCTCTGAGAGGGCGGCCGGGCGCGGTGCTGCGGGTTCGGTGGCTCGGTCGGGTCCCCTACGGGGAGGCTCACGCCGTGCAGAGGGCGCTGCACGCTCGGACCCCCGACGACCACCTGCTTCTTCTCGAGCACCCCGACGTCTTCACCCTGGGGGTCCACGGCGACGCCCGGCACGTGCTGGTCGATCCGGGGTCGGTGGGGGCGACGGTGGTGCGGACCGACCGCGGGGGGGACGTCACCTACCACGGGCCGGGCCAGGTGGTGGGTTATCCGATCGTGTCGGTGCCGATGGGACCGGGGGCGATACCGGGTCACGTGCACGCCGTGGAGCAACTGGTGATCGACGTCCTGGCCGAGCTCGGCCTGGCCGGCGGACGCCACGACGGATACCCCGGTGTGTGGGTCGACGCCGACGGGCCCCGTCCCCGCAAGATCTGCGCCATCGGTGTGCGGGTGAGCCGCGGTCGGTCGATGCACGGCCTGGCCCTGAACGTCGATCCGGACATGCGGTGGTTCGATCGCATCATCCCCTGCGGTCTGCGCGACAAGGAGGTGACGTCGCTCGCCGCCGAAGGCATCGGAGTCGGGGTCCCCGACGTGGTGGAGCTCCTGGCCAGGCACGGCGCTCTCCGGTGGGCACCGGACGGGATGGTCGACCGGCAGGACGTGGTCTCGAGTTTGCCGCGACGGTCGGAGTCGTTGTCGGCCGGCTCGGTGACGACGGCACCGGGAGCGGGGGGGCGCCTTCGGATCCGGCTCCGTCAGGCCGGGGTCGACCCCGACGGCGGCCTGCCGTTGGCCGAGCGCAAACCGCGGTGGCTGCGGGTGCCGGCCCGGATGGGTGACGACTTCTTGGCCTTGCGCCGGACGATGCGGGATCTCGACCTGGTGACGGTGTGCGAGGAGGCGGGCTGTCCGAACATCTTCGAATGCTGGGCCGACGGGACAGCCACCTTCATGATCAACGGGGAGCGGTGTACCCGGGCCTGTGGGTTCTGCCTGGTCGACACGAGCCACCCGTTGGCCGTGGACCCCGACGAGCCCGAGCGGGTGGCCGACGCCGTGGAGCGACTGGGCCTGCTCCATGCCGTCGTCACCGCCGTGGCCCGCGACGACCTGGCCGACGGCGGGGCGAGCGGCTTCGTGGCCACCATCGAGGCCATCCGCCGGCGGTCCCCCCGGACGGCGGTCGAGGTGCTCGTCCCCGACTGCAAGGGAGACCCGCAGTCCATCGACGCGTTGACCGGGGCCCGGCCCGATGTCTTCAACCACAATCTCGAGACGGTGGCCCGGTTGCAGCGGGCCGTGCGGCCGTCCGCCGGCTACGCCCGGAGCCTGGCCGTGCTGGCCCGGGCCAAGAGCGCCGGACTGACGGTGAAGTCGGGCCTCATTCTCGGGATGGGCGAGTGCGAGGACGAGGTGGTGGGCGCCCTGGCCGACCTCCGGGGCGTCGGCGTGGACATCGTCACCCTCGGGCAGTATCTGCGACCGAGTGCGGCCCATCTTCCGGTGGCCCGGTGGTGGGTGCCGGAGGAGTTCGACCGGTTGCGGGAGATCGGCGAGGCCATGGGCTTCGCCCACGTGCAGGCGTCACCGCTCACGCGGTCGAGTTACCACGCGCGTGCCGCCGCCGCTTCGGCTCGGACCGGCTCCGGCTCCGGCTCTGTCACTGGGGTCTTAGGGGACGAGATCCGCGCATGAGTGCGGCGACGACCGGCTCCGGGGGCGGCAAGGCGGCGCGGATCGAGAAGGTCCGGAGGCAGATGGAGGCGCGGGGGGTGGACGCGTTGCTGCTCTCGCACGGCGCCGATCTGCCGTGGCTGACCGGCTACCGGGCCATGCCCCTCGAGAGGCTCACCGTTCTCGTCCTGCCGCGCCAGGGTGACGCCGTCCTGGTGGTTCCGGGGCTCGAAGCGGCCCGGGTCCCGGAGGGATCGGGGGCCTTCAGCCTCCGGCCCTGGGCCGAGACGGAGGACCCGGTGGCGGTGGCCGTCGCGCTGCTCGGGGGCCGGACGGCCGTGCTCGGTATCTCGGACCGGGCCTGGGCCGGTTCGTTGCTGGCCTTCCAGGAGCGACTTCCGACGACGGCGTGGGTCGGCGCCTCGACGGTGACGTCGGCGCTGCGGGCGGTGAAGGACGCCGAGGAGATCGACCAGCTCCGGGCGGCCGGCCGATCGGCCGACCGGGTGGCCGAGCAACTGCAGAAGGGGGAGATCCCTCTGGTGGGACGCACCGAGGCGGCCGTCTCCGAGGAGATCAGTGCCCGGCTGCTGGCCGAGGGCCACCGGCGGGTGAACTTCGCCATCGTCGGTAGCGGGCCGAACGGTGCCAGCCCGCACCACGACGCGGGGGCGCGCCGGATCGGACCGGGCGAGGTCGTCGTCTGCGACTTCGGTGGTGAGTACGACAACGGCGACGACGTCGGCTACTGCTCCGACATCACCCGGACGGTGGTGACGGGCGAGCCCGGTGCCGAGGTGAGCGAGGTCTATGCCGTGCTGCTGGCCGCCCAGCAGGCCGCCGTCTCCTCCGTCCGGGCCGGGGTGCCGGCCGAGGAGATCGACGCCGTGGCCCGTCGCGTCATCGACGAGGCCGGCTTCGGGGAGTACTTCATCCACCGGACCGGGCACGGCATCGGGATCGAGGAGCACGAAGACCCCTACCTGGTGGCGGGGAACCGGACGTTGCTCGCCCCCGGCCACGCCTTCTCGGTGGAGCCCGGCATCTACTTTTCCGGTCGCTTCGGGATGCGCCTGGAGGACATCGTGGTGGTGGGGACGGACGGACCCGAGCCCTTGAACAGGGTCGACCACTCTCTCGTCCTGGTGGATGCGTAGTGGATCTGGGCATCGAAGGGCGGGTCGCCCTGGTGACGGCGTCGTCGCGCGGGCTCGGGCGCGCCAGCGCCGAGGCGTTGGCCGCCGAAGGAGCCCGCCTGATGGTGAACGCCCGGGGGGCCGAAGCCCTCGACACGGCCGAGCAGGAACTACGCGCCGCCGGCGCCGAGGTCTTCGGCGTCGTCGCCGACATCGCCGATCCCGAGGTGCCCGAGCGGTTGGTGTCGGCCACGGTGGAACGCTTCGGGCAGATCGACATCGTCGTGGCCAACGCCGGCGGCCCGCCACCCGGTCGGGCGCTCGAGGTCGACGACGACGCCATCCGCGCCGCCGTGGAGGCCAACCTGCTGAGCACGGTGCGCCTCGTCCGAGCATCAGTGCCCCACATGCGCCGGCAGGGCTGGGGCCGGATCTGTTGCATCACGTCGTACTCGATCGTGCAACCACTGCCCGGGTTGGCGTTGTCCAACACGGCCCGGGTGGGACTGTGGGCCTGGGCGAAGACGGCGGCGGCCGACCTGGCCGCCGAGGGCAGCGGCATCACCGTGAACCTCGCCTGTCCCGGGCCCCATGCCACCGATCGGATGCGCCAGCTCACCGGCGGTTCCGGTGGTGGGGGACCGATGGGTGACCCGGCCGACTTCGGTCGGCTGGTGGCCTTTCTGTGTTCGCGCCATGCGGCCTTCGTGAACGGCGCCGCCGTCGTGGTCGACGGAGGAGCCACTCTGGCGCTCTAGTGGCGGGGACATGAGGCTACAGTCCCGCGCCATGGGTGGGGATTCGGAGATCGAAACCGATTACCTCGTCGTCGGCGCCGGGGCCCTCGGGATGGGGTTCGCCGACACCCTGATCCAGGGCTGCGACGCCGACGTCGTGATGATCGATCGGCGGCACCGACCCGGCGGTCACTGGCTGGACTCCTACCCGTTCGTCCAGTTGCACCAGCCATCGATGAACTACGGCGTCAATTCGACTCCTCTCGGCAAAGAGCGAGTCGAACTCGGCGGACGAGACGCAGGGTTCTATGAGCGAGCCGGTGGAACGGAGATCTGCCACTACTACGACGAGATAATGCGTTCCCGATTGTTGACGTCAGGCCGGGTGCGCTTCCACCCGATGTGCGACTACCTCGGCGATCGACGATTCCGGTCCAGGCTGACGGGCACGGTGACGAGCGTGTCGGTGCGACGCCGGGTCGTCGACGCCACCTATATGGAGTCACGCGTCCCGACCACGGACCCACCACCGTTCGAAATATCGGACGGCGCCACCTGCATCCCCGTCGGTGATCTCACGAGGGTCACGAAGCCCCCCGCC
>DATNJD010000312.1:0-3026 GCA_035604075.1 Acidimicrobiales bacterium | reverse complement strand
CGACCGGGGTGGCACTGACGCGTCGCAGGATGTTGAGCGCGGCCCGCACCGACGCCCCGGTCGAGATGACGTCGTCCACCACGGCCACACGACGTCCGGCGACGACCGATACCCGGGCCCGGTCGAACAGCAGCCGCTGGGGGGTATCGGTCGTGATGGACGTCACCGGCTCGGAAAGGGCGTCCTGCAGGTGGATCTTGGGCGTCTTCTGCAGGATGAGATAGTCGTCGAGGCCGAGGGCCCGGGTGACCTCGATGGCCAGGGGGATGCCCATGGTGGCCACCGACACGACCACCTCCGCTTCGAACGGGGCCAGGAGCGCGGCCAGCTCGGTGCCGGCCTGCTCGGCGAAACGCACTCCGTGGTCCACCGTGATGAGAAGGGCGATGGCCAGATCTTCGGAGATCGGCACGAGCGGGAGTTCGACGTCCTGCGCACCGAGCCGCGTCCTGTACCTGCCCAGCGCGTCGACCACGACAAAGACTCTGACCGCCTCCGTCCCCTTCTGCAAGTGCCGTGACCGCTCCCGAGGACAGCGCCGGCCGACGGCTCGACCGGGTCAGTGGACAGGCTCTGCTCGCCGTCGCCCTCGAGGAAGCCCGACTAGGGCTGGCCGAAGGCGGCATCCCCATCGGTGCCGCGCTCTTCGGTGGCGACGGCACCCTGCTCGGTCGGGGCCACAACCGACGGGTCCAGGACGACGACGCCTCCTGCCATGCCGAAACGTCCGCCTTCAGAAACGCCGGACGACGCCGGCAGTACCGGGACTGCGTCATGGTCACCACGTTGTCCCCCTGCTGGTACTGCAGCGGCCTGGTCCGTCAGTTCCAGATCGGGGCGGTGGTGATCGGTGAATCGCGGAACTTCCTCGGGGGCCACCCGTGGTTGGCCGGCCTCGGCGTCGAGATCCTCGAGCTCGACGATCCCACCTGCACCGACCTGCTGGCCCAATTCATCGAGGCCCAGCCGGAGCTCTGGAACGAGGACATCGGCCGGTGAGGCCCGACGGACGGACCAGGCGCGGCCGGGCCGTGGTCGAGTCCGGCCGTGGTCGAGTCCGGCCGTGGTCAGTCGGGCGGTCCGAACAGGCGGTCCCCGGCGTCGCCGAGACCGGGGATGATGAACCCCCGCTCGTCGAGCGCCGGGTCCACGGCCACACAGGCCACGTCGACGTCGGGGTGCACGGAGCGGAAGAAGGCAAGACCGGGGACCGAGGCGATGAGCGACAGCACACTGACACTGGACGCCTGCCTCTCCTTCACCATGGTGCAGACCTGGGCCAGAGAACCACCGGTGGCCAGCATGGGATCGCAGACCACCACGCGGCGACCGGTGAGATCTCCCGGAAGCCGGTTGAGGTAGACGTCGGCCAGCAGCGTGCTCTCGTCGCGCCGTAGGCCCACGTGAGCTACGTCGGTGGCGGGGAGGGTCTCTTGGATGGCCGGGACCATTCCGAGCCCGGCCCGCAGGACCGGAACGAGAAGAACCGTCTCCTCCACCCGGCGGCACCACACCCCGGAGGCCACCGGTGTGTCGACCTGCCGATCGACGGTGGCCAGATCACGCAGGGCCTCGTAGGCGACAAAGGTGGACAGCTCCGCCACCAGCAGGCGGAAGGTGGGGCTGTCCGTCGTCGCCTGGCGCAGTCCCGAGAGCCGGTGGGCGGCGAGGGGATGATCGATGACGAGGATCCTCGCCCCGCCCGGCGAATCGCCCGGTGAATCGCCCGTCGCCGCCCGACCGGGCCCGGAGCGCACGTCAGTCACCCGACGCCCCGTCCGGCCGGTAGACGCAGACGTCGGGAAGATTGCGGTACCGCTGGTCGACGTCGAGGCCGTAGCCGATGACGAAGTCGGGCGGGATGGTGAAACCGATATAGCGGAGATCGACCTTCCGGCCCCGGTGGCCTGACTTCACGAGCAGGGCGCAGACCTCCAGGGAGGCCGGTCGGTGGGCCCACATGTACCGCTGCAGGTACGACAAGGTGACGCCACTGTCGATGATGTCCTCCACCACGAGCACGTCGCGTCCCACCAGATCGGTGTCGACGTCCTTCATGATGCGAACGACGCCGCTCGATGTCGTGTCCGCTCCGTACGAGGCGATCGCCATCAGGTCGATCTCCACCGCAAGACTGATGGCGCGGGCCAGGTCCGCCATGAAGATGAAGGCGCCTTTCAGGACGCCGACGAGAAGGGGTGGGTTGTCCGCATAGTCGACGGTAATCTGTCGGCCGAGTTCGGCGACCCGACGGCGAATCTCGTCCTGACTGACGACGACCGGGCCGATGTGGTCGTCGTGGTCCCAGTAGCTGCCCGGGGAGCCGGCGCCGCGTCCGTGACGCAATGACCCCGCCCCCGACATGTCAGGAGCGCCGGCGTGGTCGCTCTGTGACGGCGCCGGAGCGGTAGCCGCGCCCGTCGCTGCGCAGACGGTCCTGGCGAGCGGCGGCACGTCGCATCTCGCGGCTGGGCGGCTCGTCCGGATTCGATAGGAGGCCCGCCTCGAGAGCCTCGGCCCGCTTCTTCTCGGGCAGCCGCGCCAACATCTGCTGCAGGCGGGCGAGCTCGGGCGGTAGAGCCCGGCCCTTGGCCTTCGACTTCTCCATGAAGCGCAGGAGACGGCGGACGTAGAAGTGCCGGAGGAACCCGACGCTCATGATCCGGCGGAACACCGCCGTGCGGATCCGTCGTTTCTTACCTTCGTCTTGGGGGTCAGCAGATCGGTCTCGGGCCATCACCCATTCTGTACCCGATCGGACCGAACCCGTCCACGCCGGGGAGACCGACGGGCCCGCCACCGGATCTAGGGGCCGCCAGGCAGCAGATCCATCTCGCCCAGGGCGCGACGCAGGGCCTCTGACGACTCGAAGAGGACGGTGGACATGCCGAGAACCGACGCCGCCGCCACGTTCTCGGCGTTGTCATCGACGAAGAGAGTGGCGCCGGCGTGGAGGCCGAATCGCCCGAAAAGCAATTCGAAGATCGCCGGATCGGGTTTGGCTAGGCCTTCGAGGCCGGAGACGA
>DATNJD010000311.1:0-2723 GCA_035604075.1 Acidimicrobiales bacterium | reverse complement strand
GGGGCCCCGGGGACGGCGGCGGCGGTGACGACGTCGGTGCCGGTGGAGGGCGGGGTGAGGGGCACGGTGTAGGTGACGACGGCGTCACCGGCCGGTTCGGTGCCGCCGGTGACGACGGCGTTCGGGGTGGTGGCCAGGGGGACCGAGGTGCCCGAGGCCGAACAGCAGGCGGTGGCGCTGCCGCCGCCGGGGGCGGAGGCGAAGGACAACCAGACGGGCTCGGCGGAGGTGATGGCCTTGCCGGCCGAGGTGCGGACGTTGACCGTGACCGGCGCGCTCTGGCCGGGGCCGAGGGTTCCCCCCGGGGCGATGGGCTCCGGCGAGACGGAATAGATGCAGGTGGCGGTACCCGGACCGACGGTGACCGCCTTGGTGGCGGTGCCCGATCCGTGGACGTTGGAGACGGTGAGGGTGATGGTGAAGGTGCCCGGGCCGGCGTAGGCGTGCCAGTCGGGGAATGCGGCGGCGGTGGTGGTTCCGTCGCCCCAGGCGACGGCGACGGTGCCGACGGGACCGACCTTCCAATTGATGACGCCGTTGACGGCGACGTCCTGGCCGGAGGTGCAGACAGGGGAGACGAAGGTGACGGTCGGGTGGTGGGTGTCGGCCGTGGCCGGAGAGCCGGCCGCGAGGACGGTGCCGAGGGCGAGGAGGGCCGCGACGAGGGCACCGCCGGCCCGGGCGCGGGACATGCTCATCTCGAAATAACGCTGTCGGCCACAGTCCCGTTACCAAGGGCCCCGGTCACCTTGGACGGTGACCCCGGCCGAGGTTGCGGGGAAGTTGGGACGGGTGAGGACGGGCGTTGAGCGGCCGGGCTCAGGATGGCGCGATGAGACAGAGCTCCACGACGGACAGGACGACGGCCGAGGACCTCGGGGAGGATGTGCTGGCGCTGGCCGTGGCCGTGGCCGCCGAGACCCGGGCCCGGGCGTCGGTGCTGCGCCGGGTGAACGGGGTTCTCGTCCGGATCGTGGTCGAGATCGCCTGATCAGCGGCCGGCCTCGACGAGGTCGGCGAAGGCCGGGTGCCGGTCGATGTAGGAGGCGAAGAAGGGGCAGCGGGGGATGACGCGCCGTCCCTGGGCCCGGGCGTCGTCGAGGGCCGCCTGGGCCAGGTGGCTGGCCACACCCCGACCCTCGAATCCGGCATCGGTCTCCGTGTGGAGAAAGACGATGGTGCCGTCGGTGAGCTCGTAGGTGGCGGTGGCGGCGAGGGCGTCGCCGACGTAGGCCTCGTAGCGGTGCTTCGCCTGGTTGTCGATGACACGGACGGTGGGCGGCGGATCGGCCATGGTGCTCCCGTGGAGGTGGGGGGGGTGTCGGCTGCGATGGAGTTTATGGGTGGTGGCCCGGTCGGCTGCCCGTCGATGAGTGGATGTGACAACATGCTCGGCGGACGACCGGCTTCCCAGGGAGGACGAAACCGATGAGCCCGAGACCCCGCCCCTCGTTTCCGCGGCCCCCGAAGCTCGATGAGATGAGCCACGCCCAGTGGGCGGCGTTCCTGATCGGCAACGTGGTGATGGCGGTGGTGGGGACGGTGGTGGCGCTGATCGTGATCACGATCATCGTGGGCCTGGCCGACGGTCACACCTGACGGCCCCCTCGGGCCCTGGCTGTCGGTTGGGGTCGAACGGTCAGTCGGGGTCGGGTCGGGGGGCGTCGTCGCGCTCGATGTGGGCGGCGACGAAGAGCCTGCCGTTGACGGTGACGGGCTGGAGCCGGCCCACGATGGGGACGATCTCGCCCTCGGCCGTCTCCGCCTCGGGATAGAGGCCGGGGTCCATCTCCCGGTCCCTCGGTTCGGCCAGGTAGCCGCGCCGGTAGGCCTGGTGGCCCCAGCGCTTCTTGGTGGGGACGAGCATCTCGACGAACTCTCCGGCGATGTCGGCGGTCTCCATGCCGAAGAGCTGCTCGGCCGCCTTGTTGAGGCCGAGGACGATGCCCTGGAAGTCCACGATGACGACGGGCGGGAGACCGGCGACGTATTCGGGCACGGCGGCGAGGACCTCGTCGGGGATCTCCAGCGACGGCATCTCGGGCGAGCTCAAGACCGGGCACTCCTTCGTGACGGGGGGCGGACCATGCATGGACGGTACCCGCTCGACGCGGGTCGAAGAAGGTGGCCTAGATTCCCGACGTGGCTCGCAGCTCCCTCCCGTCCTACGACGAGCTTCCCGTGGTGGCCGGGGCGCCAGGCGGGAGTTCGTGGGGAGTCTGGGGTGACGGCGACGTCTTCGGCTGCCTGAACCTGCTGACGGCCGAGCGGGTGATGGCCGGGGTGGCGTGCGCCCGGCGGGGGGCGGTGTTCAACGTGAACCTGGAGCTCGAGCTGCCGGGGCCGCCGTTGTTCGGCCGGTCGGCCTTCGAGCACACGGTGCACGACTTCCCCCTGGGCCACGACGACGAGTTGTCGGGGTGGAACACGCAGAGCTCGAGCCAGTGGGACGGTTTCCGCCACATGCAGCACCCCGTCTACGGGCACTACAACGGCGTGGCCGATCGCGACCACGGCATTGAGCACTGGGCCCGCCGCGGGATCGTCGGTCGGGCGGTGTTGGCCGACGTGGCCCGCTGGCGCGCCTCGGTGGGACGGCCGGTGGACGCGGGCGGCCCCGACGCGATCGAGATCGACGAGCTGATGGCCACTCTCGACGCCCAGGGGGTGACGATCGAGGTGGGCGACATCCTGCTGCTGCGGACCGGCTGGGTCGGTTGGTA
>DATNJD010000310.1:0-11249 GCA_035604075.1 Acidimicrobiales bacterium | reverse complement strand
CGTCAGGCCGACGGCGAGCATCCTGCGCCAAGTGCGCCAAGTGCGACTGCCATCACGTCGCCCATCAGCGAGGCCGCGGCTTCCCCGCCACGGCCAAGAGGACGAGGGTCGTGTCGTCCACGGCCTCGGTGACGAAGAAATCCTTCTCGGTGATGCCGGTGCCGCCGCCGGTGTCGGAACGGGCCATGAAACGGTAGGCGAGGGGCAGGGCCCGAGTGTAGGCCCCGACGTACCAGGAGTGGGGAATCTTGTGCCGGAGGTCGAAGACGTCGAGCTTCAGGATCTTGGCCGCCTTCTCCCGGCGGAGCCGGAAGTCCTCTTTCACCGCCGGCGCGGCGTCGATGCCACCCACCCAGACGTCGTCGAAGCAACGCTGCAGCACCGCGACGAGCTCGTCGCGGCGGAAGAGCCGGATGTGGAAGGGGTTCTCGAAGTCGGCCGGCGCGTTCGGCGTGATCACGAAGGCCTTCCCCTCGGGTCCGAGCACCCGGGCCAGCTCGGCCACATGGGCCTCGGCGTCGGGGAAGTGCTCGATCAGATGGGAGGAACAGACCCAGTCGAAGCAGCCGTCGCCCAGGGAGAGCTTCCGGGCGTCGCACTGGGCCACCCGCAGGCCCCCGGCGCCGTCGCCGTGGGCGCCGCCGCGGCCGGGGCCGTAGCGGTGGGCGGCCTCGGTGGCCGCCTCGAAGGAGTAGTCGACGCCGATCACACTCCGGTCGCGGCCGGCGAACTGGGCCGATTCGAAACCCTGGCCGCAGCCGACGTCGAGCATCCGGCCCGGTCCCAGCCGTTCCCGGACGGCCGCGTAGCCCGCCGCGTGCAGCGCCAACAGCGAGTCCGGCGTGATCCCTTCGAGGGGCCGCTCGCCCGTCAGTTTGGCCACCGGGTCCTCTCTTTCCGTGATCTTTCCGTGCCCCGGTGCGGGCCGAGGCCACGCGTACACTACCGGCGACCATGAGCCTCACCGTGGAAACGCCCGCCCGGGCGGCGGAGTCGGCGCCGGAGTCGGAGTCGGAGTCGCTACCCGACGAGAGCGGGCGGCTGCAGAGCTGGGCCGGGAGCCGGCTGTCGTCCGGATCCTCATGGCTGTCATCCGGATATTCCTGGGCGCTGCACCTGGTGGTGGCCGGGCTGGCCTTCATCCCGCAGCTGCTGGCCCAGCCCGGCGTGGTCGACTCCGACACGAAGAGCTACCTCTACCTCGACCCGGGGCCGTTCATGCGGCAGTCGGCCTCGATGTGGGACCCGACGGTCGGCCTGGGGACGGTCACGCACGAACAGATCGGCTACCTCTGGCCGATGGGGCCGTTCTTCTGGCTGGTCCACGCCCTCGGCATCCCGCTGTGGGTGGGCGAGCGGCTGTGGGTGGGGGCGATCCTCTTCATGGCCGGCACGGGCGTGCTGGCGCTGTGCCGGACGATGGGCGTGCACGGCCCGGGCCGGCTCGTCGCCGCGCTGGGCTTCATGCTCTCGCCCTACTTCCTGCAGTACGTCGGCCGGATCTCGGTGATCTTGTTGCCGTATGCCGCACTGCCCTGGCTGATCGCGATGGCAGCCCGGTCGGTGCGGAGCAGGGGGTGGCGCTTCCCGGCCATCTTCGCCCTGATCTGGCTGAGCGTCTCCTCGATCAACGCCAGCTCGGCCATCTACGCCGGGCTGGCCCCGGCGCTGTGGCTGCCCTACGCCGTGCTCGTCAGCCGAGAGGCCCGCTGGCGCGACGCCTGGGCGGCCGCCTGGCGGATCGCGCTGCTGGTGGTGATGGTCTCGTTGTGGTGGGTGGCGGCGCTGGCCGTCGAGGGGGGCTACGGGCTGAACATCCTGAAGTACACCGAGACGGTGCCGACGGTGGCGGCCACCTCGCTCGCCTCGGAGGTGATCCGGGGCCTCGGCTACTGGTACTTCTACGACGGCGACCAGTTGGGCCAGTGGGTGTCGACCTCGATCCAGCTGACCCAGCAGCTCTGGCTGATCGCGCTCTCCTTCGCCGTCCCGCTGATCGCCTTCACCGCCGCCATGATCGTCCGCTGGCGGGCGCGGGCCTACTTCGCCCTGCTCGTGCTGATCGGCGTGGTGCTGGCCGTGGGCGCCCACCCCTACAGTTCCCCGTCGGCCATCGGCCGGGCCCTGAAGACCTTCATGACCCGGACCGAGGCGGGCCTGGCGCTGCGGTCGACGGACCGGGCGACGCCGACGGTGATCCTGGGGCTCGCCATGCTGACCGGCGCCGGGGTGACGGCGCTGTGGCGGCGGGGCCGGATCGTCGGGGTGCTCGCCTGCGTGATCGCGGCGGGGGTGATCATCGCGGCGGACCCGCCCGTCTTCAACGGCTCGACGGTGGCCGACCACTTCACCCAACCCTCGCCCCTGCCCGGCTACGTGACGACGGCGGCGGCGGCGCTGAACAAGGAGCACCGGGGCACGCGGGTGCTCGCCATCCCGGGCGAGAACTTCGCCGCCTACCGCTACGGCGACGTGATCGACCCGGTCTGGCCCGGCCTGCTGACTAGGCCCTTCGTCACCCGGGAGCAGCAGGCGCTCGGCTCGCTCGCCTCCTACGACCTGCTCTACGGGCTGGACAACCCGATGCAGAACGGCATCGTCGAGCCGGCCGCGATCGCGCCGCTGGCCCGGTTGATGAGTGCCGGCGACGTGCTCGTGCAGAACGACCTGGCCTACGAGCGGTACAACTCGCCGCGGCCGCAGCAAATGGAAACGGCGCTGACACCGACGCCACCGGGGCTGTCCGCCCCCGTCGGCTACGGCGCGCCGCGGCCCAACATCTCGCAGTTCCCGATCACCGACGAGGAGGCCCTCGCCACCTCGCCCGACGAGCCCTGGCCCGCCCCCGTCCAGGTGATGGCGGTGGCCGATCCCCGGCCCCTCGTCCGGGCCGAGTCGAGCACGGGGGCGCTCGTCGTCGACGGCGACGGCGTCGGCCTCGACGAGGCCGCCTCGGCCGGCCTGCTGGACACGAACGCGGCCATCCTCTACGCCGGCACCCTCGACAGCCACCCGGCGGCGGAGAGCCGGACGCTGGCGGGCGACTCGACCCTCGTGCTGACCGACAGCAACCGCAAACAGGCCTTCCGGTGGAACACCATCCTGGGCAACGCCGGCGAGACGCTGACGGCGCAGCAGCCGCAGCCGACGGACCCGAACAACGCGCCGCTCGACCTCTTCCCCTCGGCCCCGGCCGACGCCCAGACGACGGTGCAACTACAGGGGGTGGCGTCGATCTCGGCCTCCTCCTACGGCGACGTCGACGACTACCTGCCCGAGGACCGGCCCAGCCAGGCGCTCGACGACAGCCTGGACACGGCCTGGGAGACGGGGGCCTTCACGGTGCCGCTGCGCCAGTGGTGGCAGGTGGTGCTGAACGGTCCGCTCACGACCGACCACCTGACCCTGGTGCAGCCGCTGTCGGGGGTGGACAACCAGTGGATCACCAAGGTCTCGCTCACCTTCGACGGCGGCTCCCCGCTGCCCGTCACGCTGGGGCCGGGCTCGCGGACGGCGGACGGCCAGACGATCACCTTCCCGACGCGGACCTTCACCACGCTGCGGATCACGATCGAGGGGACCAACCTGGAGGGGGCCTCGCCCACGGTCATCCAGAACGCCTCCCCCGTCGGGTTGGCGGCAGTGGAGCTGGGGGGAATCCTCGAGCAGGAAGTGGTCTCGATGCCGTCGGACCTTCTGACGGCGGCGGGAGCGGACTCGCAGGCGCACCGGCTGGCCATCGTGATGACCCGGCAACGGGTGGCCCCGATCCCGCCGAGGTCGGACCTGGAGCCGACGCTCGAACGGGAGTTCACCCTGCCGACGGCCCGGACCTTCAGCCTGTCGGGCACGGCGACGGTGAACACGCTGATCCCCGACGGGACGATCGACACGCTGGTGGGCCGGCCCGGCAGCACGGGCAGCGGGGTGGTCGCCTATTCGGAGGGCCGGCTGCCGGGGGACCTGCACGACACGGCGTCGGCGGCGTTGGACGGGAACACGTCGACGATGTGGTCTCCCGGCTTCGGTCCCCAGGTCGGTGAGTGGATCCAGGTCCACGTGCCCAAGGTGATGACCTTCAACCACCTGAATCTGGTGGTGGTGGCGGACGGGCACCACTCGGTGCCGACCAGCCTGACGATCTCGACCGAACGGGGTTCGGACAACGTGACGTTGCCGCCGATCACCGACGGCCGGCGACAGGACGCCACCGTGACGGTGCCGATCTCCTTCCCGGCGCTGACGGGCCAGCAGATCCAGGTCACCTTCACCGGTGTCCGCAACGAGACGACGCGGAATTACTACTCCCACAACCCGATCACCCTGCCCATCGGCATCGCCGAGCTCGGGCTGCCGGGGGTCGACGGCGTCCAGACACCACCGGCGCCGGCCGAGATGCCGGGGACCTGCCGGTCCGATCTGCTCACGATCGACGGCCACGCGGTGCCGGTGCGGATCACCGGAACGACGGCGGCGGCGCTGGACGGGGACACGCTGACGGTGCAGGCCTGCGGGTCGGCCGCCCGGGGCATCACGTTGGGCCCGGGGCCGCACGTCATCCAGAGCGCGGCCGGCCACGTGACGGGATTCGACATCGACCAGCTCGTGCTCGACTCGGCCGCGGGTGGCGGCGCCGAGTTGGAGACCCCCGGCGTCGCGCTGCCCGCCCCGGTGGCAGGCCCGGCGCCGACCGTGCAGGTGCTCAGCCAGAGCGCCACCAGCTTCCGGCTGCGCGTGACGGGCGTCTCGGCGGGCGAGGGGCCGTTCTGGCTCGCCCTCGGGGAGAGCTCGAACAAGGGTTGGCAGGCGACGGTTGCCGGTGCCGCTGCGGGCGGGGGCGGAGCGGGCGGAGCGGGCGCGAGCCTGGGGCCGCCGATGCTGATCGACGGGTTCGGCAACGGCTGGATGGTGGATCCGGCCACGCTCGGCGCCGTCGTGAAGGGCGGTGCCTTCGATGTGGACCTGGTCTGGACGCCGCAGCGGCAGGTGAACCTGGCTCTCCTGATCTCGGCCGTCGGCGCGCTTCTCTGTCTTCTCCTGGCCCTGCTGCCCAATCGCTGGCGGCGGCGACTGCCGGGGCTGCTTCGTCTCCGTCGTCTGCGGCGGCTGATTCGTCACCGCCGGAGTTCGTCCCTCGCCATGGCGTCGGTCGGCTCGGCCGGCTCGGACGCGTCGGGAGCGTCGGGAGCGTCGGTGACATCGGGCGCATCGGGCGCATCGGGCGCATCCGTGGGGACGGTCCGGGTGCGGGCTTGGGAAAGAGACGACCCGCCCGAGCTGGGCAGTCCCTTCTCCGCACCGCGACGGAGACCGCGGTGGTGGGGCTACGTGGTGGCTCCCGTGGTGGCCGGGACGATCGCCGCCGCCGTTCTGACGCGGCCGAAGATCGGTGAACCCAAGATCGGTCTCGTGGTCGCCGGCGCGGTGCTCCTGATCCTGCTCGTCCGTCACCTGCGCTGGCTGGTGTCGCTGGCTGCGATCGGATTGGTGGCGGCGACGGCCGACTACACGGTGAAGCACCAGTCGCTCTTCCACTTCCCCGCCGGCGGCTGGCCTATCAATTTCGAACCGGCCAGCGAACTGGCCTGGGGTGCCGTTGTCCTCTTGGCCGTCGACGCCATCATCGAGATCGCCCGCGGTGGAACGCGGGTCCCTCCGCCTCCCTCCGATCTCCCAGTCGCCGATGCTGCGGTAGCCGATCCTGCTGTTGCCGATGCTGTCGTTGCCGATGCTGTCGTTGCCGATGCTGTCGTTGCGGATGCTGTCGTTGCGGATGCTGTCGTTGCCGATGCTGGTGCGACGGACGCGATCCCGGATGCCGAACCGCCCACCTTGGAACCTGACGTAGAGCCGTCTGGTGCCGACCCCGCGTCCGACGAGACCGCGTCCGACGAAGTCGTGTCCGAGGAACCGTCCGCCGAGGAACCGTCCGCTGAGGAGCCTGTGTCCGAGGAGCCTGTGTCCGAGGAGGCCGGCCTGGCCGACACACCCCCCTGGAATGCTCAGGGAGATGGAGAAGAAGACGGACGAGAGCCTTCAACGTCTGAATGACTACGTATGCCGGTTGTCGGGATTGATCGCCGGTCTGGATCCCGCCGCCTTCACGCCGTCGGAGTGCGCCCAGATCTATGAAGTCCTCGTCGCGATCAAGAGCGTGGCGGCGGCCGGGAGAGTGATGATGGAAACAGCGCTGGCGTAACCTGCGCCGAGGCTCGCTACGGCAAGCTCTCGATCATGCGGAGCAACTCGTCTCGCTTGTAGCCGTGACGACGAGCCAACCGGACGAGATCGCGGGCCATGGCCGTGACGGCCGACCGCTGCGGCGCGTTGCTCGAGACGGTGATACCCCGTCCCCGGCGGAAGTCGAGAAGGCCTTCGTCGCGAAGGCTCCGCAAGGCGCGGAGAACCGTATTGGCGTTGACTCCGAGCACGGCGGCCAGATCGCGGGCCGGCGGGAGCCGCTCCCCCGGCCCACATTCCCCGTCGGCGATCGCCCGCCGGATCTCTCCCGCCACCTGTTCATAGAGATAGGTCGGCTCTTTCAGGTCCACCTCGACACGACGCATGGTGCTGTTTATAGTAGCACTATGGTCTTCACGGGAACCCCTCCTGCGGGGAATCACCTCGATGAAGAGTGTCATTTCGATGAAGAGAAGGGCCTGGCCGAGAGCGACGCCGAGCTCGCGGGGCGGGCACTAATCGAGGAGGCACGGCGGCGGCATCGTCGGCGGTTGACGGCCATCGGGATCACCGTTGTCGTTGCGCTCCTGCTGGCTGCGCTCCTGGTGGGAGTGCTCCGCCGCCAGCCGAGCGGTCCGGCCGGGCAGGGCCGGACGCAGCTGCGGCCGCCGGCCGGTCTCTTTTCCCAGCCCACCGGCGACGTGCTGGTCTTCGCCGACGGACTCGGTCTCGACCTCGACCACCGCGTTGCCGGTCGCCAACCGATCGCCGGCCAGCGCGCCGGGGACCAACGCTGGGACATCGTCCGCTCCGGCAACGCCGTCGTTGTCGGTTGGGGTGACGTCTGGGCCACCTCGATCGCCACGGGGGCGTCACGGCTTCTCGGTCCCGTCGTCACCTTCGTCCCCGCCGCCGAGGCCAACGCCGTCTGGTTGGTTGACTACCCGGGCGGCCGGATCGGCGAGGGAACGCCGACTCTGCGCGAGGTGACCACGACGGGAACGACCGTCCGCACCGAACTCGGTCCCCCACCGTCGGACGGTCTGCCCGTCGACGGGATCCCCGGTGGCTTGGCTTTCGAAACGGCCTCCGGTATCGCCCTGTGGGACGCGGCCGATCGGCGTTTCAGCCGCCGGCTCGGGCAGCAGGCGGGCGACATCGGCGATGAGGCGGCCGACACCCTCGCCTGGTGCGAGGGAAATTGCGACCTCCTTCATGTCACGAACGTCGCCGGCGTCGCCAACGGCGTCCACCGCGCCGAGGGGTCGGACCGGGTCTTCTCCTCTCCGCAGGCCGGCCAGTACTTCACGACCCAGGCCCTGCGGATCAGCCCCGACGGACGTTATGTGGCCGTCATCACGACCCGGCCGGGCCTGGAAGCGTCGGATCAGAAAGGTTCTCTCGACGTCCTCGACATGCGGACGGGCAGATTCACCGTCGCCCGACGCAGCGTGTCGGCATGGTCGACGATGGCCTGGTCCCCCGACGGGAAGAGCTTGTTCTTCGCATCCGACGACGGCCTGGGCCAGTCCGAGGGCCATCCCGGGACCGGGATGCACCTCGGTGAGTTCCTGCCGCATTCGGGCCGCACGGAGACGGCCCGGCTGAGCATCACCAACGCCGAGCCCTTCGTGGTCCTTCCGAGATCTGAGGCCGGTGCCTTTCTGGCGCGAATCCACCGTCCCAGCCGCGCCTGCGCTTCCGAGGCCATCACCCCGGGAGTCCCCAGTCCGCCCTGCGGGCCGATCAGCTTCTGAGCCGATCAGCTTCTGAGCCGATCAGCTTCTGAGCGACTACCCGCGAAGCGGTCGGCTTCTCGCCTCGGCGTCGGCTTCCGCTTCGGCGACGAGGGCTTCGAGGGTGCCCGCGGCGGTGGCCTCCCATGTCAGTCGGCCGGCATGCTCCTGGGCCGCCGCCCCGAGTCGCCTGCGGAGGTTCTCGTCGCGCAGGACCGTCTCGAGGGCGGGAGCGAACTCGTCGGGCCGGTCAACGAGGATGCCGGTCACGCCGTGCTCGACGGCATCGGAGTGGCCGGCGATCCGGGTGACGACTGCCGGGGTCCCGCAGGCCGCCGCCTCGGTGATCGTCATCCCCCAGCCTTCTCGCTGGGACATGGAGACCAAGACCCAGGCTCGCCGGTAGGCGTCACGAAGCTCGTCATCCGACATCCGGCCGGCCAGCTCGATCCATTCGGCCGCGCCGGCCGCCCGGATCCTCTCCTCGAGGGCAGGCCGTTCGTATCCTTCGCCCACGATCCGGGCCCTGAGGCCGGGAAGGTTCCGCCGAACGGAGACGAGCTCGTCGATCAGCAGATCGAATCGCTTCACCGGCACCAGTCGGCCCACTGCCATCACCGACGGTTCGCCGTCCCGCTGCGATCCCGGACAAAATCGGGGATCGACGCCGGGCGGCACGACGCTGATGTTCTCGCGGGGCAGACCGAGCATGGAGACGATCTCGTCGCGCGACGACGACGAGAGGGTGACGATCCGGCTGTGTCGGTAGAAGGGCGGGGCCAGACGGCGCTCGACGAACGCGCCGACCGGCGCGAGCCGACGCGACATGACCATCTGCCACATCTCGGCGTGGACGTGGTGGAGGAAGACGATCTTCGGGCAGCGCTCCCAGACCGGTGAGAAGAAGGGCATGCCGTTCCAGATCTCGACCAGACCGTCGGGCCGGCCCCGCCGGCCGACGAAGCCGCTGAGGGCGCTGCGGGGGAAGACGCCGTAGCGCCCTGACTTCCGGACCACCCGGTAGCTGTCGCGCCGGGTGAACGGCGCATGGCCCTCGGCCGACGACGTCCGCATCGTCACGTCGATGCCGGCGCCGGCCCAGAGAGCGGCGATCTTGTGCGCGTGCAGCTCCGAGCCGCCCGCTTCGGGGTCGTCCAGATCGCGCCACGCCAGCAGGTGGATCCGGTTCAGCCCCACCTTCCCGGCGGCCGTGACGGCGGCATCGAGCCGGATTCTCGTCGCCACGGCGGGTCCCCCCGGGTCGGTGTCGGTCTCACGGTCCGAGGTCCCCGGAACGCCGCCGGAACCGGCGGAACCGGGACCGGCGGAACCGGAACCGGCGGAACCAGGAGTGGCGGACCCCGGAGCGGCGGGAGCACGCACACCGGAGGGCACGGCCCCGGTGATGGTCACTCGCCTCGGTTCGTCGTCCGTCACGGTCCATGCTCCCGGGTCAGCCCGGTCCACGGTATCTCGCTCAGGACGCCTGGCCTTCGACCGACGGCACCCGGGCCGGTCCGGCCGGGCCTGTCGCCGGTCCCGATGCCGGAGCCCGTCCGGCCGGAACGGCGGCGGCCCGCGGCTCGGGATCTTCGGCCCAGAACCAGCGATGGCCGGCACGGCGGTGGACCTCGGCGAAGGCGACCGTGGTGAGAAGGGCCAGGGCGGCCTGGACGGCGAGGTCGGCGCGGGCCGTGGCCAGGAACTGGCCGCCGGCGCGGAAGGTGAAGAGGATAAGAGCCCCCGTGCCGACCGCCAGCAGCAGAACCACCCAGCGCCAGCCGACGCCGAGCAGATAGACGGTGAGGACGACGGTCACGCAGAGGAAGACCATGGCCAGGACGAGGGTGGCGAAGGCGGGCGCGGCCGCCGCCAACTTCGAGCCGAAGACGACGTCGAGCAGGGTCCTCGGCACGATCGTCGACAGACCCAGCAGCAGCGCGGCGGGCAGCACCAGAACCATCAGCGTGTGGCCCAGTTGCCGCAACGCATGTGATCCCTGGTTCCAGCGGATGGCCGATTCGGGCAACAGGTAATTGACGAAGACGAGCGCGGCGTAGACGAGCGCCTTCGAGGGCACGGAGATCGCCGCGTACGAACCGGAGTGATGCGGCGCCCGGCTGCCGAGGACGATGACGTCGGCGTTCTGCAGCACGGCCAGCAGCGCCAGGCTGATCAGCGCCGTCACCATGTCGGCGGCCAGATGACGCCCCGTGTGGGCCGAGATGCCGTCGCCGCTGTCGGTGATGGCATTCTCGACGGGCAGCGGCGGACGCCGCTCGAGCGCCCGCATGGCCGTCACGCGGGCGTGGACGGCGGTGATCAGCTCTCCGACGAGCACGCCGAGAGCGGCCCCGGTGACCCCCCACTCGGCGGCGAAGCCGATGGTGAACGTCGTCCGGGTGACCGCTTCGACGACCAGGTTGATCGAGAGATTCCGGTAGTCCTGCCGGGCCTGCAGCAGGCCGCGGTCGATCGAGACGAGCACCCAGATGCCCGCGGCGGTGAGGATCTCCACGACACCGCCGGGGCCGGGCAGGGAGAGCGCGCTGATCAGGGGGGCCCGGACGAGGAAGATGGCGACCGCCAGCACGACGACGGCGGCCGTCCCGACCCGGTGGACCCGGACGACCCACGCATGGACGCCGTCCCCCCGGCCTTCGCTCTCCCAGGTGGTGATCCGCCGGACGACGGCCACGAGCAGCGCCGACCCCGGCATCGAGAGGACGAGGAACATGCCGAGCAGCACGATGAAGGCCCCGTAGCCACGACTGGTCAGCAAGCGGGCCACGAGGACCGTGGTCAGCAGGCTGCTCACGCCGGCGGCGGCACCGGCGGCCACGAGCGGCAGCACCCGGCGGAGCTCGCCGGACACCACTATCCGTCGCGCCACTAGGCGCGCCTCCAGCGCTGCACGTTCCTCCTGGTGCGCTCGATCGGGCCCGGCCCGGCCGAGATTACCGCCCCGGTCAGGGGACGTAGCGATTGGCGAAGGCCAGGAGGGCGTAGCCGAACATGATCGAGCCGGACGCGACGAGCACCAGCTGCTCGACCCGCCTGCTCGCCGTCAACCGGGCCCCGGCCAGCACCAGGGGGAAGCCGGACAATGCGTAGCGCTCGAAGGAGTCGAGATTGCTGCCGCTCAGCGCCACCACCAGCACGGCGGCGGCGAACCAGCCGTACGAGGCGGGCCAGGTCCGGAAGGTCACCACCAGCAGCGCCAGGGCGACGAGCACCCAGGGCAGGTGAAGCGCCTCCCCCAGGTGCTGGCCGTGGACGAGATAGGAGCCGTCGTGGGCCAGCGTGACGAGCGGGTCGACCAGCCGGCCGTGG
>DATNJD010000309.1:0-8059 GCA_035604075.1 Acidimicrobiales bacterium | reverse complement strand
TCGATGAGGAAGGCCCGGACGCGCGCCAACGCGGCGCGGTGGGCGACGTCGGACGGCCCGGGGGACGCGGTCATGCCGGTCGTCGTCACGCAGGGTCCGGCGGCGAGGTCGGCCGTCGGCCTTCGAGGCCGTGGAACTCCGACTTGGCCGAGCGGAGCATGAGGGCGGGAACGGTCTCGGCCGGAGAGCGGACGCCCTCGAGGACATCGGCCACCTGTTGACCGATCGGCATCTCGACGCCGTGGAGAGCCGCCAGCTCGAGCAGGGGTCGGGCCGACTTGACGCCCTCGGCCACCATGCGCATGTCGGCGAGGACCTGATCGAGGGAGCGGCCCTGTCCGAGGAGCTCCCCCACCATGCGGTTACGGCTGAGACGACTGGTGCAGGTGGCCACGAGGTCACCGACCCCGGCCAGACCGGCCATGGTGATGGGATCACCCCCCATGGACAGCACGAAGCGGCCTAGCTCGGCCAGGCCGCGGGTGACGAGGGCGGCCAAGGAGGAGTCGCCGAAGCCGAGGCCCTGGATCATGCCGGCGGCGATGGCCAGGACGTTCTTGGTAGCGCCCGCCGTCTCGCAGCCGACGAGATCGGGGTTCGTGTAGACGCGGAAGGTGTCGGTGCGCAGGAGCTCCTGGACCTCGCGGGCGATGGCCTCGTCCGTCATGGCGACGACGGTGGCCGCCGGTTGGCCCGCCACCACTTCGCGCGCCAGGTTGGGACCGGTGAGCACCCCGGCCGGGTGCTCACCGACGACCTGGGCGATGACCTGGGTCATGCGCAGCTGGGTGCCCTGCTCGAGGCCCTTGGCCAGACTGAGAAGAGGCACGGCCGCGCCGAGATGGGGCGCCAGGTCGGTGAGGACGGCACGGAAGCCGTGGGAGGGGACGGCCATGATGACGAGGGCGGCGTCTCCGACCGCTTCCTCGAGCGATGCGGTGGCGTGCAGATCCCCGGGCAGGGCGATGCCGGGGAGGTAGTCGGGATTTTCGTGGCGGAGATCTAGGGCCTCGGCCAGAGACGGTCGGCGCGCCCACAGCACGGTGGGAGCCGAGCGGGAGGCGATGGCCGCCATGGTCGTGCCCCACGAGCCCGCCCCGATCACCGCGACCTTGTCGAGCATCCCGCCCACCCTACGGCGTCACCCCGCGGGAGGAGGACGGCGGGAGGCGCCCTCGAAGGGGACCGGGCCGACCGCCGTACACTGGGCCCGGTGACGATCGAACCGGCCGAAGTGACCCACCTCGACGGTTGCGTCGTGCTGATGCCGGTGAAGGCGTTCGCCGACGGAAAAGCCCGGCTTGCTCCCACATTGGACAGAGACGGGCGGGCGGCGCTGTGCCGGATGATGGCCGGCCGTGTGCTCGAGGCGGCCGCTCCCCTGCCGGTGGCCGTCGTCTGTGACGACGCCGAAGTCGCCGCCTGGGCCGTCGAGAAGGGGGCGATGGTCCTGCCCGAGCCGGGCCGGGGCCTGAACGGGGCGGTGGAGGCGGGCGTGGCGCGCCTCGTCGCACTGGGGGCGAGTGAGGTGCTGGTGGCGCACGCCGATCTGCCGATGGCCCGCGGTCTGGCCCGGTTGGCCGGATTCGACGGCATCACCCTCGTGCCCGACCGGCGCGACGACGGGACGAACGTGGTCTGCCTGCCGGCGGGGGCCGGGTTCCGGTTCTCCTACGGCCCACGGTCTTTCGGCCGGCACTGCGCCGAGGTGGAACGTCTCGGTCTGCCCTGTCGGGTCGTCCGGCAACCTGATCTGGCCTGGGACGTGGACATTCCGTCGGACCTTCCCGCCGAGCTCGTGCCGCCGGCGCGTCACTGAACGCGGTGGTCGAGAACTCTCCCCGTTCCGCCATCGTCCCCGTCGGCAACCTTCCTTCGCACGGCGAGGTGAGCGTCGACCTGGCTGTGCCGGCGGTGGCGCTGGCCGTGGCCGCCCATCCCGACGACGTGGAGTTCGGCTGCGGGGCGACGCTGGCCAAATGGGCGGCCGGAGGATGTCGGATCCATCATCTGGTACTCACCGACGGCTCGAAGGGGACCTGGGCCGCCGGCGACGAGATCGCCGCGCTGGTGGCACGGCGACACGACGAGCAGCGCCGGGCGGCGCAGATCCTCGCCGGTGACGCGGGACGCAGCGCGGTGGACTTCCTCGATTGGCCCGACGGCGAGCTCGAGGCGGGGATGCTGCAACGACGTCAGGTCTGCCAGGTGATCAGGAGGGTGCGTCCCGAGGTGGTGCTCGGGCACGACCCGTGGCGCCGCTACCGGTTGCACCCCGATCACAGAAACGCCGGCTGGCTGCTCACCGACGGAGTGGTCGCCGCCCGTGATCCGAAGTTCTTCCCCGAGCTGCCCGAGCCGCCGCACCGGCCGACGGCGATGCTGCTGTGGGAGGCGGACGAACCCAATCACGTGGAGAACGCCGCGGGGATGCTCGAGGTCAAGATCGCGGCGTTGTTGGCCCACCGGAGCCAGTACCGCTCGACGATGGGTATCGAAGGAGACGGGCCCTCAGACGGTGGGGCCGCAGCCGACGAGGTGGCCCGATTCCACGGCCGCGTCGCACAACAGCTCGTCGCTCACGGCCACGTGGCCGGATTGCCGGAAGGCGAAGCGTTCCGGCTCCTGACCGAGCTCTGACATGTGCGACGAGGGGCCCCGGAGGGCCCCTCGTCGACGCACAAGGTGAACAGGGCCGGATCGACCGGCAGGGTGACTCAAGCCTTCTTGGTCACCCGCCGACGAGCCGGAGCCCGCCTCTTGACGGCCTTCTTGGCCGGAGCCCGCTTCGTGGCTGCCTTCTTGGCCGGAGCCCGCCTCTTGACGGTGCGCTTGGCTGCCTTCTTGGCCGGAGCCCGCTTCTTGGCGGCCTTCTTGGCCGGAGCGCGCTTCTTGGCGGCCTTCTTGGCCGGAGCCTTCTTGGCCGTCGTGCGCCTCTTCACGGTGCGCTTGGCTGCCTTCTTGGCCGGGGCCCGCTTGACGGCGCGCTTGGCGGTGGTCCGCTTCGCTGCCTTCTTCGCCGGAGCCCGCTTGGCCGTCTTCCTCGCTCGTTTGACTGGCATTCTCATGCCCTCCTTCTTACGGCCTTCTTGGCCGATCGCTTTGTTGCTTTCCTCGCCGGGGCGCGCTTCGCCGGTGATGTCGCCGGAGCCCGCCGTACGGCCTTGTTGGCCGATCGCTTTGCTCTTTTCCTCGCCGGGGCACGCTTCGCGGCCACTGTGGCCGGGGAACGCCTGACGATCTTTGCGTCGGGCCCTCGGGCGGTTCTCGTCGCCGGGGCCTTTCGAACTGCCTTCGTGGCGGCAGGTCTCGCCGCTTTCTTCTTCGGTGCAACCTTGACCTTGAAAGCGCGAAGCGGCGTCTTGCCGTTCACGATGTCCTTCAGGGTGGTACTGGCGGAGAAGCGCACACCCCTGGCGGCGGCGATCTTGACCGGCGCACCTGTCTGTGGATTACGTCCCATCCGAGCACCACGCTGCGTGGGATTGAAGCTTCCGAACCCGACGACGGCGACACGACGTCCGCTGCGGACTTCGCTGACAACGGCATGGACCAACGCGTTGACTGCGTCTTCGGCCTCGCGTCGTGTCAGTGATGTCGTGTCGCTGATCGCGTCGATCAGGCCCGACTTGTTCACCCGCTGTCCTCCTCCGTGTAGCGGAATCCCATCAATCAAAGAAGGTTTTCGCGTCAAGGTCAAGCATTTGCGCTGCTGGGGCAAGGTGACGCGCAAGGATCTACGCAAGATTGCACGACTGCAATTGCGTGATCGACAGCTCGACGCGAAGTGTCAGTTGAAAGGGCGACGTGACGCGTATGGACAGGAAACCCTTCGTTTGCAAGGATTTTTTCCATGCAGGTCCTTCCCGACGGTGTCTACGACGTGATCGTCGTCGATGCTGAAGCTGGTGACGATGGTGACCTGTGCATCGACGTGACAATTTCTCTGGGTCCACACGTCGGCGACGTAATTCGGCTGCGCGGACGGCACATCGAACGCCGCGGTGGCGCGTCGGTACCCGGGGATCCCTACGCACTGCTGGGGATCTCCGGTACGCTTCGCGTGCGCGACGGACAGCCGAGCTTCCGTCCGGAGACGCCGTGAACGAGACGGACCAAAGCGGGTGCGAACACGGTTGCGGGCGCAACGGCGAGTGAGACGTCGTTGGTAGCGGAGAGTGACAATGCGCGGTCGGCGGTGGTCGCAGCGCCGGCGTGGGCGGCGCGCGGACTGGCCGAGTTGATCGACAAGGGAATGCTCGATCCCGGCCTCCGTCACGTCGTGGTGGGAGACGACCCCGTCGACGGCGACGACGCCGCCGGGGTGGAGGTGTTGTGGCGCTACCACCTGCCGGCGGATCGGGTGCGCCGGTGCATCGACGAGCTCCCCGACCTCAAGTGGGTGCATTCCGACTATGTCGGGGTCGAGGAATTACCCCTGCGTGAGCTGGCCAAACGGGGAATTCTGCTTTCCAACGGCGCCGGCATCGCCGCCCGGCCCATGGCCGAATGGGTCGTCCTGGCCATCCTGTCGGCGGCCAAGCAGCTGCCGCGTTTTGTGCGGCAGTCCGACGCCGGGGTCTGGGAGGTGGGCGACGCTCTGGCCGAGCTACGCGGCGCCGTCGTGCTGATTCTCGGACTGGGAGCGGTCGGGACCGCCGCGGCGGAGATGCTCGAGGCTTTCGGGGTCGAGGTACGTGGCTGCACCCGGAAGCCGAGGTCCGGGACGCCGCGCGGGGTGACCCGGTTGGTGGTCGGCGAGACATGGCGCGACGAGTTGGGCGACGCCGACTATGTGGTCTGCGCGCTTCCATTGACGGCGGCCACCACGAATATGCTCGACGGCGACGCCTTCCGTGCCATGAAGACCGGCGCCTACGTGATCAACGTGGCCCGCGGCGGACTGATCGACGACGACGCGCTGATCGCGGCGCTCGAGAGCGGTCATCTCGGCGGAGCCGTGCTCGACGCCTTCGTCGACGAGCCTCTTCCCGACGGACATCCGTTGTGGCGACGAGCCGACGTCCTTGTCCTTCCTCACGTCACGTGGTCGTCAGACCACACGCTCGACGACTTCAGGTGGCGCTTCGCCGCCCAGTTGCGAACGTGGCTCGGCGGGGGCACGCCGGCCGATCTCGTCGATCTCGACGCCGGTTACTGACACACGGGACTGACACACGTGACTGACACACCATGACTGACAGTCCCGTGTCGGGGCGAACGATGATGCACGGGGGCCGAACGCCGCGATCGGCGACGCGACCCGCACGACACCCCGCACGACACCCCACACGACACCCCGCCCGACAACGGGCGCGACAACCAACGGTACGACCGACGCGACACCCGACGCGGTGATCCGGAGGACCGGCACCGACGAGGCACTGGCCGTGATGCGGGCGACGGCGGCACGGGACGGCGGTTGCCTCTATCTCGGCGCCGGAGAGATCGGCCCGGCGTGGGCGGGGGCCGAGCAGGCGGTGCTCGTTCTGGGGCCGCCGCGGTCGGGGAAGACATCGGCGTTGGTGGTGCCGACGATTCTCGGCGCCGCCGGTGCGGTGGTGTCGACGTCGACGAAGCCCGATGTGCTGCGGATCACCGCCCGGAGCCGTCAACGCGACGGGCGGTGCCTTCTGTATGACCCGAGCGGGACGGTGGAGACGCCGGCCGGGGTGGAGCGGGTGCGATGGTCACCGGTGGGCGGATGTGCGCGGTGGGACGACGCCCTGTTGGTGGCGCGCGGCCTGGTGGGGTCGGCGCGGCCGGATAACGGCCGCAACGGCGGTGGCGAGGTGGGTGTCGATCACTGGAGCGAGCGGGCCCAGGCTCTGCTGGCGCCGGTGCTGCACGCCGCCGCGCTCGACGGTGCCGAGCTGGCGACGGTGCTGTCGTGGATCGACCGGCGGCAGATCGCACCCGCCCTGCGGGTGCTCGAGCGAGAGGGCGCGGTGATCGCCGGTGACCTGCTGGCCGGGATCGCCGCCACCGACGGACGGGAGCAGAGCGGGATCTGGTCGACGGCCTCCGGGGTGCTCGGCGCCTACCGGAGCGAGGCCGCGCTGGCGACGACGCGGTCCCCCGACTTCGACGCCCGGGCCTTCTGTGATTCGTCGGCGACGCTGTATATCTGCGCCACCGGGCGGCACCAGGGACTGGCCGCGCCGCTCGTGGTCGGGCTGCTGACCGACATCCGGGCCGCCGCCTACGCCCGGGCCGCCGGCGCTACGGGGGTCCTGGGCAGGGGCGAGCGGATCGACCGCCGGCCCGACGCCCGGGAGGTGCCGGCGCCGGTGGTGCTCGCCCTCGACGAGGTGGCCAACATCGCTCCGGTGCCCGACCTGCCGGCGATGGTGAGTGAGGGAGGGAGCCAGGGAGTGGTGACGCTGGCCTGCCTGCAGGACCTGTCCCAGGCCCGGGGACGGTGGGGCGGGGCGGCCGACGGGTTCCTCTCGCTCTTCGGTACGACGGTGGTGCTGCCCGGGATCGGGGACGTGCAGACCCTGGAGGCGCTCTCTCAGTTGGCCGGGGAAGAAGAGGTGCAGACGCGGTCGGTGAGTGGGCCGGTGAGGGAGGCGGGGGCCGGGATCGGCCGGGCGGTGATGCAGCGGATGCTGTGGGGACCGGGCCGACGGGGCCCCGATCCGCTGCCGTCGGTGACGACCTCGACGGTGCTGCGGAGGCGGCTGCCGGTCGACGTGGTGGGTCGGGGGGAGCCGGGGATGGCGTTGGTGGTGAACGAGCGCAACGCGATGAGGTGGGTGCGGCTGACGCCGTGGTTCTCGAGCGAGCCCTGGCGCTCGGTGGCGCTCGGAGGCGAGCGACCACCACCGTCGTTCGACGGTCCGCCCGGCCCCCGACCGGTGGACCGCGAGCTCGCCGGGGGCGACGGTCCGGGGGGTCGTGAGCTGGGGATCTGAGGAGCGGCATCGTCCTGCTTGATCACACGGCATCGTCCGGCCCGGTCCCCTGGCTAATCGAACATACGTTCGATAGTGTCGAAAACGATGGACTGCACGACCCCCGATAGCCCGACATCAGCCAGCCGGTACCAGCGGGGCCGGCGGCCCGTGGGGTCGGGAACGGTCGACATCTCCCTCGCCACGCGGGCCCGGCCGGTGTCCTCGAGCAGGGAGCAGCGGCTGCCCGTGCTGCCGAGCCTCACTCCCCTGCTGCCCGGAGGGGAATTGCAGCGTGGTGCCGTGGTGGCCGTCGGCATCGGTGATGGCACAGGCGCCGGTGGGGGCATAGGTGTCGGGGGCCCAGGAGGGGGTGGTGCCCGGACGCTGGCTTTCAGCCTGCTGGCCGCCGCCTCGGCCGCCGGGTCGTGGTGCGCGGTGGTGGGGATCGCGGATCCCGGGGTGCTGGCCATCGCCGAGCTGGGGGTGGAGCTCGACCGGCTGGCCTTCGTGCCGAGGCCCGGGGGGGCGTGGCCCGAGGTGACCGGGATCCTGCTCGACGGCATGGACGTCGTGCTCGTCTGCCCCCCCGGCCGGGTGCGGCCGGGGGTGGCCCGACGGCTGGCGGGCCGGGTCCGGCAGCGGCGGGCCGTGCTGGTGGTGGAGGCCGGACCGGTGACGTGGCCGGAGGGGCCCGATGTCCGGCTGACGGTCGAGAGCGGGGGGTGGGACGGGGTGGAGCGAGGCCATGGGCACCTGCGGGGGCGGCACGTCGAGGTGGTGAGCTCCGGCCGGAGGTCGGCCGTGAGGGGGACGCGCCACGGGCTGTGGCTGCCTGCCGCATCGGGGGCCGTGGCGGCGGGATGAGAGGGGGGAGGCGTGCAGCGGCTGCTCGTGGTGTGGTGCCCGGATCTGCTGGAGGAGCAGGAGGGCGGGCGGGAGGAGCGGGCCAACGGCAGGGTGAGAGAGGCGGTGGGGACGTTCTCGCCCGGCGTCGAGGTGGTGCGGGCCGGGGTGTGTGCCGTGGGGACGAGGGGACCGTCGCGCTACTTCGGGGGTGACGAGAGGGTCGGTCGACTGGTGGCCGACGCCGTGGGAGAGGTCGAGGGGGTGACGGCCGGGGTGGGGGTGACGGCCGGGGTGGGGGTGGCCGACGGGTTGTT
>DATNJD010000308.1:0-6191 GCA_035604075.1 Acidimicrobiales bacterium | reverse complement strand
TGAGGAGTGCCCGGGTGCGACGTGTGTCCTCACAGCACAGGAGGTCGGCGTGGGCGAGGACGTCGACGGCCCGGAACGAGAGATCACCCAGGTTCCCGATGGGCGTGGACACCATCACCAGACGACCGTCCGCCTTGGAGGTGCCCTCAGCCGACGAGTCGGTTCCCCTCACTGCGTGTCGTGCAGCTCGAGGCGATCTCCGGGGCGCAGTCGCCAGCGCTCGAACGCCCCCGACTGCGCTTCGAGGACGGTCCGACAGTTCCGCCGGGGCCGTGTCACGCGCCAGGGGGCGAGCCGGACCGTGTCGACCACGGCCAGATCCTTGTCGAGAAAGGCGACGTCGAGGGCGAAGCGCATCCCGAAGGCGTGCAGTGCCCCGCTCGTGTGGGGAATCAGGAACGCGCCTTCGTAGCTCTGCTTGCCGAGCAGGCCCCGGTTGCGCGACAACAACGAATCGGCCATCTCGGCCGCGGCGAGCACCTCGCCGTCACGCAACAGCCACATCGTCCGAAAGCCATGTTATCGCCGTCACGGTAGGTCCACCGCGCTCAGACGTTGAACCGGATCTCGAGCACGTCGCCGTCGGCCACGTGGTACTCCTTGCCTTCGAGGCGTATCCGGCCAGCCGCTTTGGCCTTGGCCCACGAACCGAGCTCGAGCAGCTCGTCCCAGTGGATGACCTCGGCCCGGATGAAACCCCTCTGCAGGTCGGAATGGATGACGCCGGCGCATTCGGGTGCGGTGGCGCCGGCCCGGAAGCTCCAGGCGCGCGATTCCTTGTCCCCGGTGGTGAGGAAGGTCCGCCGGCCGAGTAGGTGGTAGGCGCCGCGCGCCACGCGCGGTAACGCGCCTTCTCCGAGACCGAGACCCTCGAGGAGCTCGGTGCGCTGGTCGGACGGGAGCTGGGCCGTCTCCGCCTCGAGCTGGACGCAGACTCCGAGCACCTCGCCGTGACCACCGAGCTCTTCGACCACGGGACCGACGACTTCGTCGGCCTTCTCCAATTGCTCCTCGCCCAGGTTGACCACGGCCAGCACCGACTTGTCGGTCAGGAGGAAGAAGTTCCGGAGCAACTCCCTCTTGTCGACGTCGAGCCCCGACCGGTACAGCGGCACTCCACCCGACAGAATCTCGTGGGCCGCCTCCAGGGCCGAGACCTCGCCCGCCAGGCTCTTGTCCATCCGGGCCGCCTTGCGACGCTTGTCGATCTGGGACTCGATGGTCCCCACGTCCGCCAGCACCAGCTCCAACTCCAAGGTGGCGAGCGCTTCCACCGGGTCGGTCTCGCCCGGTGCCTCGTCGCTCACGAACGCCCGCAGCACGAGGCAGAGCGCGTCCACTTCGCGGATCCCGGCCAGGAAGCGGTTGCCCAGCCCCTCCCCGGTGGAGGCGCCGGGGACGAGACCGGCGATGTCCACCACCTCCATCCCGGCGTGGACGATCTTCTTGCTCGCGCTCATGGCGGCCAGGGCGTCGAGGCGGGGATCGGGAAGGGGGGCGACGGAGACCGACGACTCGGTGGTGGTGAAGGGATGGGGGGCCACCGCCGCGCTCGCCCCCGTCAGGGCATTGAACAACGACGTCTTACCGGCATTGGGCAGACCCACCAGACCGAGACGCTCCATCGGCGGGTAACGCTACTCGCCCGCCCGCACCGGCCTTCCTCCCCGGTCGCCACTCGGGCCCGGGCCCTGTAGCCTGGTGAGCTATGTCGAAACGGACCAACAAGCTCAAGATCCGCGCCAAGAAGAAGGCCAACCACGGCAAGCGGCCCAACGCCGGCCGCGGCTGAACCGAAGATGTCTCAGGGACGCCAGGCGGCGTCCCGTTCCCGCAACAACGCCACCAGAGTCGTCGGCACATCGGAGATGATCCCGTCGACGCCCAGGTCGAGCAGTCGCACCATCTCCTTCTCGTCGTTGATGGTCCACGCGTGGACGGCCAGTCCGTGCCCATGGGCCGCCGTCACGAACCGCTCGTCCACGAGGACCTGATCCCCGTACACGGCCGGGACCTGCAGGGCCACGTGCCGCATGGCCGGTGGCTCCTCCCCCTGCGCCAGGGCCCGCCAGAAGCCGGCCACGGCGAGCGTGCCCGCCGAGGTGGCGATCGCCGGCGCGTGGCGACTGAACGCCTCGGAGGCGACGTCGAGAAATGACGCCACGATCACCCGGTCCAGATGATCGTGATGGGCGAGGGTGGCGGCGAGTCGCTCTTCGTACGGTTCGACTCCCGGCGCCGTGGCCTTGATGTCGAGGTTGAGCGCCACCCCGGGGTGCTCGTCGAGCAACGCCAGCACCTCGTCGAGGGTGGCGATGCCGAACTCCCGGTCCTCCGGCGCCCTCCCCCGATAGGGATAGGCGTCGGCCGCCAACCCCGGGCTCACGTCGGCCCCGGGGGCGAACCAATAGGCGTTGTCGAGCGCCCGGAGGTCGGCCAGCGACAATCCGGCGATGGCCCCCTGACCGTTCGTGGTCCTGTCCACGGTGCCGTCGTGGCACACCACGAGATGACCGTCCGCCGTGCCGTGCACGTCGAGCTCGATCCCCGTGGCCCCGAGCGCCAGGGCGCGACGGATGGCGAACAGCGTCGACGACGGCGCCTCCCATGCCCCACCCTGATGGGCGTAGGAGATGACGCGGCGCCCGAGCCACGGATTGGTGGACACAGGAGACACTGGGCAAAGGTAGCCTCCCGACGTGCTCGACCACATCCTGGTGGACGTCATCACCCAGACCCGACGCGCCCTCGAAGACGCCCTTCTGCAACGACAGGCTGTCGAAGAGCGCTTTCAGGTCGACGTCTTCCTGGGCGACGTCTCGTGGGAGACGTCGTACTCCCTGCCCGGCGAAGAGAAGCCTCCCCGCGTCCGGGCCGATGTCTCGGTGGACTGGCCCACCTGGAGCCAGAGTGCCTACCGGTCGTGGTCCATCGGCGAACCGCCGGAGGATCTCCCCGAGGTGGTGGTAGAGATCACCCTCCGTCTGCAACGCCTCTCGGTCATGCCCGATCTCGACACCGTCCTCGCCTGCCTGCCCGAGGAGAGCCCCCCCATCGGCACCGACACCCTGGTCCGAGCGGCCCCGGTGGTCGAACAGGTCCACGAGCCCGGTGAGCCCGGCCCCCGTTTCGCCGTGGAGACCTCCTACCAGGGCACGATCCGGCTGGACGAATCCGCCCTCGAGGAAACCTCAAGGCTGGCGGCGCCGGCCGGCCAACTGGCCCGCTGGGTGGCCTCGGTCCTCGTCCGGCTGGGTGACCTCAAATTGTCCTACCTGCCCCCGGATCCCACCCCGGCCGGTGACGACGGTCACTGACCGATTGAGAAGATTCCGGCCGATTGAGAAGATTCCGGCGGATTGAGAAGAGTCCGGCCGATTCAGAAGATTCCGGCCTCGCTCACGAGCTTCTTCAGATCGGCCTGGGGCCTCGCCCCGAAATGCGAGATCACCTCTCCGGCGCACAGGCCGCCCAAACGGGCACAGTGCTCGGGGTCGTACCCCTGGGTGAGCCCGTAGAGGAAGCCCGCGGCGTAGAGGTCTCCCGCTCCGGTCGTGTCGACGACGTGGTCGACGGGCTCCGCCGCCACGGCCTGCGGGCCCGACGCCGTCACCACGACCGAGCCGGCGGCACCCCTCGTCAATGCTCCGAGGACGCCGGTCTCCTCCACGGCGGCGACGGCACCGTCGAAGTTCGACATGTCGAACAGCAGGGTCACCTCCTCCTCGTTGGCGAAGAGCACGTCGATCTCGCCGTGGAGAAGGGCGAGAAACTCCCGGCGGTGCCGCGTCACGCAGAACGGGTCGGACAGCGTCAGGGCCACCAGGGCATCGGCGGCGTGCGCCACTTCGACGGCCCGGCGCAGTGCCGCCTTGGCCGGAGGTTGGTCCCACATGTACCCCTCGAGGTACACGATCTGACTGCGCGCCAGCAGGTCCTCGTCGAGGTCCTCCGGTCCGAGGGTCCCCGCCACTCCGAGATGGGTCGACATCGTCCGCTCGCCGTCCTCGGTCACGAGGATCAGGCAGTGTCCGGTGGCGCGTTCGTCGCCAGGAGCGTCCGACGCCGGTACCGGTGAGGTCCGGCCCATCTCCACCCCGGTGGCCGTGATGTCGTGCAGGAAGACGGTGCCGAACTGATCGTCGGCCACCTTTCCTATGTAACCCGCCCTGGCACCGAGGGCGGCCACACCGGCGACGGTGTTGGCGGCCGAGCCTCCCGACACCTCGACGGTGGAGCCCATGGCCTCGTACACGGTCGTGGACTGCAACAGATCGATGAGCGCCATGCTCCCCTTGATCAGCCCGAGACGGTCGATCTCGGCATCGGTGGTACGGGCCAGCACATCCACCAGGGCGTTGCCCACGGCGGTGACGTCGAGGCGGCGATTGTCGTGGGCCTCGGCGGCGGGAGCGGAATCGATGTCGGACACGGACCCGGAACCTACTGCCCTGGGGCCGGGGCCGTCACCGACGGCCACGGCTCGCGCGGGGCCGTTGGTAGCGTGCACCTCGATGACCGACAAAGGCACCACCACCGGCACCGATCCCTCCGCCGCCTACCGTCTGCCCTACACCGTCGAGCCCCAGCGCTACGACCTGCGACTGGCGCCCGATCTGGAGGCCGCCACCTTCGAGGGCGACGTCCGCATCGAGGCGACGGCCCACGACGCCGTCACCTCGATCGCCCTGCACGGGGCCGAATTGACCGTCACCTCGGCCGAGGTGGTCGTCGACGGCTCGACCGTGCCCGCCACGGTGGCCGCGGACGAGACGGCGGAACGGATCGTCCTCTCCCTGTCGGCAGCGGTCGGACCGGGGCCTCTCACCATCGCCATCGGCTTCACCGGCATCCTGAACGACAAGCTGCACGGTTTCTACCGCTCGACCTACACGGATGCCGGCGGCACCACCCACACCCTCGCCACCACCCAGTTCGAGGCGACCGACGCCCGCCGGGCGTTTCCCTGTTTCGACGAACCCGATCGCAAGGCCGTCTTCGCCGTCACCCTCGACGTCCCCGCCGGGCTCAACGCCGTCTCCAACGCGCCCGAGCGGTCGCAGACACCACTGCCCGGCGGCGCTCGGCGCATCTCCTTCTCCGACACCATGGTCATGTCGACCTACCTCGTCGCCTTCGTCGTCGGGCCCCTCGTGGCCACGGATCCCCTCGACGTGGACGGCACCCCGGTGCGGATCGTCCATGTCCCCGGCAAGGACGATCTGACCGCCTTCGCCCTCGAGGCCGCTGCCCACGCCCTGCGCTTCTTCACGACCTGGTTCGGCATCGACTATCCGGCCGAGAAGCTCGACCTCGTCGCCATCCCCGACTTCGCCTTCGGGGCCATGGAGAACCTGGGGTGTGTGACCTTCCGGGAGGCCCTTCTCCTCGTCGACCCGGCGCGCGCCTCGCGTCTCGAGCTCGAGCGGATCGACGATGTCATCGCCCACGAGATCGCCCACATGTGGTTCGGCGACCTGGTCACCATGAAATGGTGGAACGGCATCTGGTTGAACGAGGCCTTCGCCACCTTGATGGAGCTTCTCTGTGCCGACCACTTCCGTCCCGAATGGAAGCGGTGGATCAGCTTCGGCATGGAACGGGAGGCGGCCATGGCTACCGATGCGCTGCACAACACCCGGCCCGTGGAATACGCCGTCGGACCGCCCGAAGAGGCGCAGGGAATGTTCGACGTCCTCACCTACCAGAAGGGCGCCGGTGTCCTGCGCATGCTCGAGAGGTACCTGGGGGAGGAGACGTTCCGGGCCGGCATCCGCACCTATCTCGAGTCCCATCGGTATGCCAACACCGAGACGGCCGACCTCTGGAATGCCATCGAGTCGGCCTCGGGAGAACCCGTCGGCGAGGTCATGGACACCTGGATCCTGCAGGGCGGCTTTCCCCTCGTCTCGGCCGACCCTGGCGGCGGCCCAGGGGCACTCACCTTGTCGCAGGAGCCTTTCTCGTTCACCGCCGCGTCGGGCGAGAGCGCGATCGGCTCCAACTGGAAGGTCCCCGTCCTCCTGCGCTCGTCCGGCGGAGCCGAAGCGCGGGTCCTCCTCGGTTCTGATCCCCAGCTCGTCGACCTGGCCGGGGACCCCGACGACGTCGCCATCGTGAACGCCGGGGCCTCGGGCTTCTACCGCGTCCGTTACCGGGCCGATCACCTCCGGGCGCTGGCCGCCCGGATC
>DATNJD010000307.1:0-2060 GCA_035604075.1 Acidimicrobiales bacterium | reverse complement strand
CACGTCGGCCACCGAGATCGGCCCTTGCGTCAGGTACACCACCGAGACCGGCAGATTGCTCCCGCCCTGCCCCGTGGGGGCGGGCAGGCCGGCCACTTCCGACCAGCGTCCGCCGCTGTAGCCGAGGACCTGCACGGGGTGGCCGCTCGGATCGTACGAGAAGGCGGCCACGGCCACGATACCGGACCCGTCGACCTCGGGAGGGCTGTGATCGCTGACGAAGGGTTGAGTCTGTCCGCTGCGGCTGGCCGCGGCCGAGTCGGTGGCCGCCTCGGCCGCCACGTAGGTGTCGAGTTGGGAGGCGGCCGCGGCCGGAATCGTCGGTGTGGTCGTCGTCGTCGTGGGGGTCGTCGTCGTCGGCGCGGTGGTGGTCGTGGTCGTGGACGGGCTTCCGGCGGGGGCGTGCGACGGACCGCTGTTCGACCGCAGGGGGCCGACGGCGATCAACGTCACGATGACGGCGGCCACGGCGGCCACGGCGACGACAACCTTCGTGTCGATCCGCCGGAGCGTCCTCCGGGTGGCCTGGTTCCGCAGCTCGGCCGGTGCCACCGGCGGACGGGCGTTGTTCTGACCGGAGCTCAGCATCTCCCGCATCACGATGCCCACCCTCTCCTCGTCCGTCGGTGTCGTCATGACTCACCACCTCCGTGCGTGGTCTCGAACTGGCGGGTGAGATTGGCGGCGACGATCTTGCGAGACCGGCTGAGCCACGACTTCACCGTGCCCTCGGGGACGTCGAGCTCCTGCGCCGTCTCGGCCACGGTCAGGCCGAGACCGTCGTGCAGCAGCAGGGCGCGGGCCTGGGCACCGGGGAGCGTGCGCATGGCCTCGGCCAACAGGACATGGTCCTCGGCCATCTCGGGCGCCGTGGGCGTCTCCCGCGAGCCGGTGACGCGCCGGACCTGGGACCGGCGCCATGACTGGATGCACAGGTTGTGCAGCACTCTGCGGGTCCACTGTTCGGGGCTGTCGTAGCCGGCGATCCGGGGCCAGTGCGTCCAGGCCCGCAACATCGCCTCCTGGGTCAGGTCCTGGGCCTGCTCCTGGCTGCCCGTCAGGACGTACGCCTGGGCCTGCAGACGCGACCACGACGCGGTGAAGAAGGCGTCGTATGCCTCCGCCGCCCCGGGATCCCTCATGCCCACCTACACGCGCCAGGGCTCAAAAGGGTTGCAGCGGCGCGTTCCAGCCGAAGTGGTCGAGAGGGCCGTGACCGGCACCGAGCGTCCACGATGCCGCCCCTTCTATGGCCCGGGCCACGAAGGCCTTGGCGGCGGTGATGGCGTCGAGCATGCCGGCGCCCGAAGCCAGGCGGGCGGCGATGGCCGACGACAGGCTGCAGCCCGTGCCGTGGTCGTTGGCTGTGACCACCCGGTCCCCCTCGAGCACCGAGAGGGCCCCGTCGATCAGCACGACGTCGGGTGCGGCGGCGCCGGCCAGGTGCCCGCCTTTCACCACCACCACCCGGGCCCCGTACTCGGCCAGCCGCCGCGCCGCCTTCTCCATGCCGGGCAGGTCGGTGACGGCCATGGAGGTGAGCAGGGCCGCCTCGCGCATGTTGGGCGTGCACACCGCGGCATGGGGAAGAAGAAGATCGAGGTAGGCGGCCACGCCGTCGTCGTCGAGCAGCGGTGTCCCCGTCGAGGTGACCATCACGGGATCGACGACCAGGTGGGGCAGGTCGCCGGCCGCCGCCCGGCGGGCCACCACCGCCACCGTCGCCGCCGACGCCAGCATCCCCGTCTTGGTGGCGGCCACGGGGAGATCGGCCAGGACCGCCTCGATCTGCAGGTCCACGAACTCGGGATCCATCATCTGCACGCCGAGGACGGCGGTCGTGTTCTGGGCCGTGACGGCGGTCAGCACGCTCGTGCCGAACACCCCGAGGGCGGCGAACGTCTTCAGGTCGGCCTGGATCCCCGCGCCTCCGCCCGAATCGGAGCCGGCGATCGTCATGGCCACCTTCGGGTTCACGGGCGGGCCTCAGGCCGGGGCGTCGAGAGGGGGCGCGTCGAGAGGGGGCGCGTCGAGCGTCATCATGCCCTCGACCGGGCTCG
>DATNJD010000306.1:0-8981 GCA_035604075.1 Acidimicrobiales bacterium | reverse complement strand
GGTGGGGGAGTGCGGTCTCGACTACCACTACGACCACTCGCCGCGACCGGTTCAGCGGGAGATGTTCGCCGCCCAGGTCGACCTGGCCCGCCGCTCGGGGTTGACCCTGGTGGTCCACACGCGTGACGCCTGGGACGACGCCCTCGACATCCTGCGCTCAGGTCCGCGACCGGAGCGCATCGTGTTGCACTGCTTCACGGGGGGACCCGAGCAGGCGCGTCGGTGCCTCGAGCTCGACGCGTTTCTGTCGTTCTCGGGGATCGTCACCTTCAAGAGTGCCGACGATGTGCGCGCCGCCGCCGCCCTCTGCCCGATCGACCGGCTCCTGGTGGAGACCGACGCGCCGTTCCTCGCTCCCGTTCCGCATCGTGGCGAGAGCAACCGTCCCGCTCTCGTGTCGGTGGTGGGCGAAGCCGTCGCCGCGGTGAAGTCGATGAACGCCGAGGATCTCGCCGCTTCTTCAATGGCCGCCACTCGGCGCGCCTTCGCTCTGCCGTGATGGCGATCGAGAGATCCTGTGATGAGCGTGATGAGGGCGCGGTATCACCAGATCACGACTTGTCAAGTGAGAATGGACGGCGGCTGCGCGCATCATGTCGTGTCGCCGATGGTCCCATGCCGAGAAATGTCCCGTGAGAAAGACAATCCTCTCGGTGGCGAATTCCCTCGTGAACTCCGGGGTTGTCCACAAGGCGCGCGTGGCACCCTCGTAGGCCCGGTGGCGGTATTGCCACGCTCTGCAGCATGTAGGCGCCAATCTTCTCTTGCGTGTTTCACCATCTCGAATTCAGGTAACACCTCCTGTTGCGTTTCGACTTGAAGGGGTCGCACGAGTCCCCTAGCTTCGTCGTCAATCCCGACGCAGTTGACCTGTCCGCAGAGGAAGGGTGGAGTTCTGAGGACACAAAGCGCCGGGGGGTTGCGGCCCACCGTCCGCCTAGGGCTCTGTCTCGCTCTAGGGGTGGCACCGCTCCTCCTGCTTGCGACCCCGGGTCGAGCATCGCCTCGATCAATCGGTGCCCGGCCGCATGACGCCGGTGCGACCGTGACTTCGCGCCATGGGGCGCGAGGGGTGGTGTCGCGCATGGGGTCGGGTTGGACCGTCCCCATCGCGTTGGCGGCCGAGCACTCGCCGCCGACGACCACGACCTCCACAACGACGACGACCACAACGACGACGACCACGCCGCCGGTGGTGGTCACCCCCACGGCGGCCGTCCGCCAGGCGCCGGTTCCCCCTCCCACCACGACCACGACCTCGACCACCACCACGACGACAACGGCACCGCCGCCTCCTCCGCCGCTGAACGTTGTCACCGGTGAGGCGTCGTGGTACGGGACCGAGCCGGGAACATGTGCCAGTCCCTTCCTGCCGTTCGGGACCGTCGTCACGGTGACCGACATCTCGTCGGGGGGCTCGATCCGGTGCATCGTCGACGACCGCCAAGCGAGCAACCCCGGTCGGGTGATCGATCTCTCGTACAGCGGGTTCTCCCAGTTGGCCAGCCCCACGATCGGCCTGATCGAGGTCCGCGTCAGCTGGTGAGGTGCCGGTGCTGCGGGGACGGCACCATGGTGAGGTGACTCTCAGCCGGCACGACGTCCAGGAGATGATCGCCGCCAACGACCTCCGGCCCAGTCGGGCCCTGGGCCAGAACTTCGTGGTCGATCCGAACACCGTCCGGCGGGTGGCGCGACTGGCCGAGCTCGAGGACGGGCAACGTGTCGTCGAGATCGGTGCCGGCATCGGCGCCCTCACCCTCGCTTTGGTCGACGCCGGGGCCAAGGTGACGGCGGTGGAGATCGACCGCCACCTCCTCCCCATCCTGCGCGCCCAGGTGGAGGACAGCGGGGTCCGCGTCGTGCACGACGACGCGCTGACACTTGATTGGACGGCGTTGCTGCACGGCGATGTCGCGACGGCCGGGACCGAATCGGATCGGCCGTGGGCGCTCGTCGCCAATTTGCCCTACAACGTCGCCGTCCCCGTCATCGTGCGCGCCCTCGATGAGGCACCGGACGTGGCGTCCATGCTCGTCATGGTCCAGCGCGAGGTCGGTGAACGATTGGCGGCGGGGCCCGGAACGAAGGCGTACGGAGCGGTCTCGGTGAAGGTCGCCTATCACGCCGACGCCCGTGTGGTGGGCCGCGTTCCCCCCGCCGTGTTCGTGCCCCGACCGCGCGTCGAATCGGTCCTCGTCCGCATCGTCCGTCGCCCCGCTGTCGCCGTCGATCCCGTCGTGGTGTCCCCCGACCGTCTGTTCACCGTCGTGCGAGCCGGCTTCGCCCACCGACGCAAGATGTTGCGCCGCTCACTCGCCGGTGTCGTCGACGCCGGTGCGTTCACGGCGGCGGCGGTGAGCCCCGAAGCGCGCGCCGAGGAGCTCTCCGTCGAGGACTGGGGGAGACTGGTGGCGTGCGCCCAGGAAGGCGACAACCGGTGGTGACGGTCTCGCCCGTCACCGTATCGGCGCCGGCCAAGTTGACTCTTTCCCTGCGGGTCACCGGCCGACGCGGCGACGGCTACCACCTGCTCGACGCCGAGATGGTGTCCATCGATCTGGTCGACGCCCTCACCTTCGGTCCCGGAGCCGGTGTGACCGTGGTCGACGAAGTGGTGGGGGCCACGGGCACCGGCGCCGTTCCCGTCGGGCCCGACAACCTCGTGGCCCGGGCGCTCGCTCTCCTCGGACGTCGCGCCTCGGTCCGGCTGGTGAAGCGCATCCCGGCCGGAGCCGGTCTCGGCGGTGGCTCGACCGACGCCGCCGCCGTGTTGCGATGGGCCGGTTCCGACGACCTCGCTCTGGCCGTTCGCCTCGGCGCCGATGTCCCTTTCTGTGTCCGCGGGGGCCGGGCCCGGGTCACCGGCGTGGGTGAAACGGTCGAGGGCCTTCCGTTCGAGCCCCGCCGGTTCGTGCTGCTGCTGCCCCCGTTGAGCGTGAGCACGGCGGCCGTCTATGGCGCCTGGGACGAGAATCCGAGCGGACACCGCGGCGGCCCCTCCCGGCACGCCCATGCCGGCAACGACCTCGAGGACGCAGCGCTGGCGGTGGCCCCTCGGCTGTCCGCCTGGCGCGACCGCTTCGCCGACATCAGCGGGCGACGGCCCCGCCTGGCGGGAAGTGGATCGACGTGGTTCGTCGAGGGCGACCCGGCCGAGATGCATCTGGAGGGGCGAGAGTTTCTCGATCTCGACGGTGAGCGGGCGGCGCTGCGGGCGGTGAGGACCATCCCCGCCTTTCCCGACCAAAGCGGCCCCTGAGTTACTTGCCGGCAGCCCTCCGTTGCCAGCGGGTGGCCTTCAACATCTTCTTGTGCTTCTTCTTGCGCATGCGCTTGCGGCGCTTCTTGATGAGCGATCCCATGGGTGGGCGAAGGTTAGCGCGGTCTCCGGGTCAGACCGCCGGGTATCCTTCTGGCCCACATCCAGCCGAGGTGCAGTGGAGGCGATACATGGACCACCGTCTGGTCGCCATCGATCACGTCCAGCTGGCCATGCCCCCCGGGGGCGAAGACGTGGCCACCGCCTTCTACGAGGGGTTGCTCGGCCTGGAGCGTCGCCCCAAGCCGCCGGCACTGGCGGCGCGCGGTGGCTGCTGGTTCTCGAACGCCGACGTCGTCGTCCATCTCGGCGTAGAGGCGGAATTCCGAGCCGCCCGCAAGGCCCATCCCGCCCTCGTCGTCGAGGGCTTCGACGCCCTGTGTGCCGAGCTCGAAGCACACGGCCACCCCGTCCGTCCCGATCACGAGCTGCCCGACGTTCGCCGCAGCTATGTCGACGATCCCTTCGGGAACCGGATCGAGCTGATCGAAGCGGCCGGTCGGCCAGAATGATGCCCGGGAGATGAGATCCTCGTCGGCCGCGCCCGTGGGCGCGGCCGACACGATGGCGGGTAGTTCAATCGGCAGAACGCCGGCCTTTGGAGCCGGATGTTGGAGGTTCGAGCCCTCCCCCGCCAGCTCGGATGTCGTGATCGGGTGCCCGGCAGGGTCCCCGGCCGCGCACCGGTGGCTGAGGTCAGTTGGTGAAGGCGTGCAGACCGTCGGGCACGAAATCAGGAGCCCGGATGAGCCGATTGCGCATGACTTCGTCGCAGTGGCGGCAGCGGGTCCCGCGGGGAGTCACCCGGCAGGCCATGATCCCGGCCAGATGGGGAACGTCATATCCGCTACAGGTGCCGCCGTCGAGCTCCTCGGAGCAGTAGGCGACTTCGCCGTCGCGGTGGAGAACGAGACATCCATTACACATTGGCCCAGAATCCTTTCCGGTGGCCTAAGGGACATCCCCCTGCGTGCCTTATGACAATCGGCTGGACCTCTCGGTCGGTGGAGCAAGCGATGCACAACGGATTCCCACTGTGAGTGTGAATTGACTGCGATCGCCACTAAATGCGGTCGTATGTCGGTTTTGTGACGCGGAGTTCCACGGTGAGTGCTCAGAATCGTGTGACGGTCGGCCACAGCGGACGGACCGTCACCGCCCGGCGACCACGTTGGGTGGGTTGGTCGGGAAAAGGAGCAACAGGCCGGCGCCGGTGGCGTCGGGCCTCAGTGCTGGGGTGTGCTGACGGGCACCTGGGTGCACCGGGGACACGAGTGGCGGGCGACGAGCCGGTGGGCGAAGAAACCGCCTCTGTGGGGATGGTCCTCTCCGGGACAGAGGCGCCCGGCGGTCTCCTCCGTGCAGTACGCGACGGTGCCGTCACGATGCACCACCAGCTGCCCGAGACAGCTCTTCATCCTCCCCACCTCACCGTTCTTGGCTGGACACCTCGCCTGCGGAAGATCCGTCCGTGGATTCTCCCGTCCCCGACCACCAGGGAGGTCTCTGGCCGGTCTATCGGCACGACCTGGGGGCTCCTTGAGGAATTTCGCAACGCTTTCCCAATTCCCCGTGGGTTCACCGGAAGTCGCGTGACGGAGGCAGGGGAGCCGGTCCCAGATCGAGCCGGGTGATCTTCTCCGCCACCACGCTCACGACGCCGTCGACCCGCTCGAGCCGGCCCCGTACGAGCAGAGCGGGGGAGCGCCGGGCGGTATCGCGCCACCGCAGCCACGCTCCCGGCGAGCAGATCACGTTCACCATCCCGGTCTCGTCCTCCAGGTTGAGAAACACGGTCCCCTTGGCGCTTTCGGGGTGTTGGCGATGGGTGACCACCCCACCCACGAGCACCCGCCCCTCCATCTCGGCACCGAGCAGCCTCCCGGCGGGGACCACGCCCCAGGCATCGAGCCGGGCCCGGGCCAGCTCGACGGCCCCGGCGCCCACGGTCAGCCCGGTGGCCCACATGTCGGCCGCCACCTCCTCGAGGCGGTCCAGACCGGGCAGCACGGGGGCGTCCTCCCCGGTCACGAGGCCCGGCAACCGGTCGGGGGTGGCCTGGGCGACCGGCCCGGCGGCCCACAGGGCGTGGCGCCGGCTGCCCCCCGGCCCCCCGGCCGGGCTCGGGCTCCCGTCCCGGGGAGGAAGTCCTTCCAGGGCGCCGGCGGTGGCCAGGGCCTCCAGCTGGGAGCGCCCCACCGCAGCGCGTCGGACCAGATCCTCCATCGACGCATAGGGCCGGTGGGCGGCGACACGCTCGGCCACCTCGGTGCCCAGCCCCCGGACCGCCCCGATCCCCAGCCGGACCTCGGGCTGCCGTCCGGGAGAGCCCACAGGGCCCCGGTCGGGCCCCGGCACCCCCCAGTCGAGGGTGGCTTCGGCGCCCGACCGGTCGACGTGGGGGCGGTGCACCACCACCCCGTGCCGCCGGCCGTCGGCCACCAGGGACTGGGGAGACCAGAACCCCATGGGCTGGGCGTTCAGCAACGCGGCGCAGAAGGCGGCCGGGTAGTGGAGCTTCAACCAGGCGCTCGAGTAGACGAGGTAGGCGAAGGACACGGCGTGGCTCTCGGGAAAGCCGAAGCTGGCGAAGGCGGCCAGCTTGCCGACGATCTCGTCGGCCACCTCGCCGGTGATGCCCCGGCCGGCCATCCCGGCGAAGAGCCGGTCGCGCAGACGCGTCATCCGAACCCCCGAGCGCTTGGCCCCCATGGCCTGGCGCAGCTCATCGGCCTCGGCGGCGCTGAAGCCGGCGGCGTCGATGGCGATCTGCATGAGCTGTTCCTGGAACAGCGGTACCCCGAGCGTCTTGGCCAGGGCCTTCTCGAGCAGGGGATGTGGGGGGGTGGGTTCCTCGAGGCCCTGCCGGCGCCGGATGTACGGATGGACGGATCCCCCCTGGATGGGACCGGGCCGGATGATGGCCACCTCGATCACCAGGTCGGAGAAGCACCGGGGCCGGATCCGGGGAAGCGTGGCCATCTGGGCCCGGCTCTCCACCTGGAACACCCCCACGGTGTCGGCCCGGCACAGCATGTCGTAGACGGCGTCCTCCTGGGGCACCATGGCCAGGTCCACCACCACCCCGTGGGCACCGTGGATCAGGTCCACCGCCCGGTGCAGGGCGTCGAGCATCCCCAGCCCGAGCAGGTCGAACTTGACCAGACCCACCGTCGCGCAGTCGTCCTTGTCCCATTGCAGGGCCGTCCGGCCCGGGTGCCGGGCCCACTCCACCGGGCAGACCTCCACCACGGGCCGGTCGCAGATGACCATCCCCCCCGAGTGCAGCCCCAGATGCCGGGGGAAGTCGAGGACCTGCCCGGCCAGGGTGGCCACGCCAGCCGGCAGCGGGCCGCCCCGGTCGAGCGGTTCGCCGTTGTCCACCCCCTTGGCCCAGCCGTCGACCTCCTCGGGGGAGTGCCCGAGGGCCTTGCCCATGTCGCGGATGGCGGACCGGGCCCGGTAGGTGATCACGTTGGCCACCTGGGCGGCGTGATGCCGGCCGTAGCGCTCGAAGACGTAGGCGATGACCTCCTCGCGCCGGCCCGACTCGATGTCGAGGTCGATGTCGGGGGGTCCGTCGCGTTCGGGGGAGAGGAACCGTTCGAACAGCAGTCCGAGCCCCACGGCGTCGGCCCGGGTGATGCACAGGGCGAAGCAGACGGCCGAGTTGGCGGCCGAGCCCCGGCCCTGGCAGTAGATGTCGTGACGCCGGCAGAACTCCACGATGTCCCAGACGATCAGGAAGTAGCCGGCGAACCCGAGGGCCCCGATCACCTCGAGCTCGTGATCGATCTGGGCCCAGGCCCCCGGTATCCGCTCGTCGTCGCGCTGCCCGTAGCGGGCCGTCGCCCCCCGCCGGGTCAGCTCGACCAGCCAGGACTGCTCGTCGTGCCCGGGGGGGACGGGGAAGTGGGGGAGCCGGGGTGCCACCAGCCGGAGGTCGAAGGCACAGTCCCGGCCCAGCTCCCCGGCCCGGCGCACGGCCCCGGGCCAGCGGCCGAAGCGTCGTTCCTGCTCGCCCGGGCTCCGCAGATGGGCGGCGCCGGCGGCCGGGAGCCAACCCTCGAGCTCGCCCAGGGGCCGACGGGCCCGCACCGCGGCCAGGGCGCCGGCCAGTGCCCTCCGGGAGGCGGTCGCGTAGTGCACGTTGTTGGTCGCCACCAGGTCCACCCCCCGGTCCACGGCCAGCAGGGCCAGGGCGTCGTTGCGGGCGGTGTCGAGGGGATCTCCGTGGGCCCACAGCTCCACGGCCACGTTGTCCCGACCGAAGGCCTCGGTCAACCGGTCGAGCTTCCGCCCGGCGGCGCCGGGCCCGTCGCCGGTGAGAGCGGCGGGGACCGCTCCCTTCCGGCACCCGGTGAGCACCAGCCAGTGTCCCCCGTGCCGGTCCGCCAGGTCGTCGAGCGTGCACATCGGCTGGCCCTTCGTCCCCCCGCCCAGGTGGGCCTCGGCGATGGCCCGGCTCAGCCGGGCGTACCCGTCGGGGTCGCGGGCGAGGATCACCAGGTGGGTCCCGACCGGGTCGGGCCCGCCGGTCCGTGGGCTGCCTGTCGGTGCGGTGGGGGCCGACAGGGTCAGCTCGGCACCGAAGACGGAGCCGAGCCCCACGGCCCGGGCCGTCTCGGCGAAGCGGACCACCCCGTACAGCCCGTCGTGGTCGGTCAGCGCCAGGGCGCCCAGCCCGAGCCGGGCGGCCTCGGCCACCAGCTCCTCGGGATGCGAGGCACCGTCCAGGAAGCTGAAATTGGAATGACAGTGCAGCTCGGCGTAACGCCCGGGGTCGTCAGTCGTAGGTCCCCTCCAGCCACCAGCCGCCCCGCTCCCGCGTGAGCAGATACGCCGTCCCCACCCCGGTGACCACCTGCATCCGGGCTTGCCGTCGCGGGACCGACCACCACCGTTCGTCCGAGGGCCAGGGCCCCGCCCACCCCGTCACCGCCACCCACGGTCCGCCGTCCACCGACACCCGGGCCGGAACGCCGGTGACCATCCCCCCGCCGCTCACCCCGACGCCCGCCCCGTCGGCGTCCACCAGCCGGGCGGCCCGGGCCGGGGCCAGCACGACCACCGGTGCCGGCGATGGGACCCGTCCCGGCCACGGGGGGTCGGCGGCGATGGCGCGCCCACCACCGGCGCCCCCCCCGGCGGCCCCGCCGGACCAGGGCACGATCCGGGCCCGCTCGGCCGGCCCCCGCCCCCCCTGCAGCCGTCCCGTCACCACCGCTTCGGGCCCGAGCAGCTCCCGCACCCGCCCGAGGGCCCGCCCGGCCCGGGCCGCCGCCCCCGCTTCCCCGCCCCAGAATTCGGGCTGCCGGCTGGAGGCCCTCCCGCCCCGCCCCCGCCCCGCCCCGCCCCGCCGGGGGGCCGGCAGACGGAAGCCGGGCAGCTCCCCCTCGACCCCTCGGGCCACCCGGTGGCAGGCGGCCCCGTCCACCCCGAACCGGCCGAGCACCTCCCGGACCGGCAGGGCGCCGAACTCGCCCAGCGTCCGGATCCCCAGACGAGCCAACAGATCGGCCAGCTCGGGCCGATCGAGCGTCCCCACCGGCCAGGGCCCGAGAAACGCCGGCGTCCCCCCGGGGGGGACGATCACCGGATCGCTCCCCGGCCGCCGGGCGGCGATCACAGCGGCGAACAACCCGTCGGCCACCCCCAC
>DATNJD010000305.1:0-3269 GCA_035604075.1 Acidimicrobiales bacterium | reverse complement strand
AGCCTGCGCCCGATGACCGAGACGACCCTGAGCGGACTCGACGACCCCTCGGCGCGCCACCGACTGCCGTATGCCGTCGAGCCGCGCCGGTACGCCCTTCGCCTCGCACCGGATCTCGAGCAAGCCTCGTTCACCGGTGAGGTCCACATCGAGGTGCAGGTGCACGAGGCCGTGCGCGACATCGTCCTGCACGCGGCGGAGCTCACCGTCCACAGCGCCGCCCTGGAACCGGCGGGCGGAGAGCGACGCGCGCTGGCGGTGCGCGTCGACGAAGGGGCCGAGCGCCTCATCCTGAGTGCCGAGGCCCCGTTGGCACCCGGCCCGGCCGTGATCTCCGTGGACTTCGCCGGCATCCTCAATGACCAATTGCACGGCTTCTACCGGGCCACCTTCACCGACGACGACGGGGTCCTCCGCACCATCGCCACTACGCAGTTCGAGGCCACCGATGCCCGGCGCGCCTTTCCCTGCTTCGACGAGCCCGACCGCAAGGCGGTGTTCTCGATCACCCTCGACGTCCCCGAGGGCCTGGCCGCCTACTCCAACGGGCCCGAGGTCGACGCCTCGCCCCTGGCCCAGGGCGGCCAGCGCATCCGCTTCGGCGACACCATCGCCATGTCCACGTATCTCGTGGCCTTCGTGGTCGGCCCGCTCGTGACCAGCGCGCCGGTGGTGGTGCGGGGCACTCCGGTGCGCATCGTGCACGTCCCGGGAAAGGCGGAGCTCACCGCGTACGCGCTCGAGGCCGCCGGGCACGCCTTGGAGTTCTTCTCGGACTGGTTCGGCATCGACTACCCGGCCGAGAAGCTCGACCTCCTCGCCATCCCCGACTTCGCCTTCGGCGCCATGGAGAACCTCGGCTGCGTCACCTTCCGCGAGGCCCTCTTGCTGGTGGACCCCCTCCGGGCCTCACGGCTCGAGCTCGAACGGGTCGCCGACGTCATCTCGCATGAGATCGCCCACATGTGGTTCGGCGATCTGGTGACCATGCGGTGGTGGAACGGCATCTGGCTCAACGAGGCCTTCGCAACCTTGATGGAGCTGCTGTGTGTCGACCACTTCCGACCCGAGTGGCAGCGGTGGGTCTCCTTCGGCGTCGAACGCGACGCCGCCATGGCCACCGACGGCCTGCACAGCACCCGACCCGTCGAGTACGCGGTGGGGCCACCCGAAGAGGCCCAAGGGATGTTCGACGTCCTGACCTACCAAAAAGGTGCCGGGGTGCTTCGCATGCTCGAGCGGTACCTGGGTGCCGAGCGCTTCCGCCAAGGGGTCCGCCGATACCTCGAGGCCCATCAATTCGGCAACACCGAGACCGCCGATCTCTGGGACGCCATCGAGGAAGCGAGCGGAGAGCCCGTACGCGACATCATGGACAGCTGGATCCTCCAAGGCGGCTTCCCCCTCGTCACCGTGTCCGGCTCGGAGGGCGACGGCGGATCGACCGGCCCCGAGCGCACCGTGACGTTGGGCCAGGGGGCCTTCGAGTACGCGAGCACCGACGCGACGAGCGCCATCGGCTCGGCGTGGACGGTGCCGATCATCGCCCGCACCATCGGCGCTGAGGACGAAACCCGGGTGCTCTTGGGCACCGACCCGACCCCGCTCGCTGTCGGGAACGAGGCCGACGCGGCCGTGGTGGTGAACGCCCACGGCACGGGCTACTACCGCGTCCGCTACACCCCAGCGCTACACCGCAGACTGGCCGGCCGTCTCGACGCCCTCGACCTGTTGGAGCGCTTCAACCTCCTCGCCGACACCTGGGCCGTCGTCGTGGCCCAGCAGGCCGGTCCCGAGGACTTCCTCCTGCTGGCCGAGGCCCTGGGATCGGAGGATGATCCCGACGTCTGGGCCCAGGTGACCGGGGCGCTGAGCCTTCTCGACCGCGCCACCGACGAGGAGGCTCGGCCGCTGGTGGCGTCCTACACGCGGGCCCTGCTGAACCCGGTGCTGGCGCGCCTGTCGTGGGACGGCCGCCCGGGTGAGGACCCCCGCACCTCGACACTACGAGCACAGGCCGTCGGCGCCCTCGGAACCTTCGGACACGACACCGATGTGCACGCCGAGGCGCACCGACGACACGACGCCGCCCAACGGGGAGAGCTCGTCCTCGAACCCGACGTGGCCTCCGCCGTCTTGAGCGCGGTGGCCGCCTCGGGCGGGCCCGACGACTACGACGTCTTCCTGGAGCACTACCGGCACCCGGCGACCCCCCAGGAAGAGATGCGCTACCTCAACGCCCTGGCCGGCTTCCCCGACCCGACGCTGGCGGCCAGGACCTTCGAATTCGCTCGCACCGAGGTGCGGTCGCAGAACGCCCCCTTCGTCATCCATGGTCTGCTGGCCAACCGCGACACCGGTCCGGCCACGTGGGCGCGGGTCCGGGACCACTGGCCGGAGCTCGTGGCCCGCATCCCGGCCAACATCCTCCCTCGCATGCTGGGCGGGATCGCGTCGTTGTGCCGCGACCCCGAGCTCGCCGCCGACGTCACGGCGTTCGTGCGCGCCCATCCCCTGCCGGTGGGCCAACGCACCGTCGACCAGACCCTGGAACGCCTCGAGATCAACCTCGCGTTCGCCACCGCGCTACGCATCAGCGCCGCGCCGGTGCTGCGCGCCGCACTCCAACGCATGGACGCGCGCTGAACGGCGACCATGGGACCCACCGGGGCCCGGCACGGTCAGTGAGCGGGCGGCGGGGGCCTGACCGATGAACCTGTCGGTCCTCGCCATCACATTCGGCCTCATCTTCGTGGCGGAGCTGCCGGACAAGACGATGATCGCCACCATCGTGTTGTCGAGCCGGTACCGGCCCCTCCCGGTGTGGATCGGCGCCGCGCTGGCCATGGTGTTCAACTCGGCGGTGGCCGTCCTGGCCGGACGGCTCCTCGAGCTCCTCCCCCACCGCTGGGTCCAGGCCGTGGTGGCCGCGCTCTTCGCCGGGGGGGCGCTCTACCTCCTGGTGGTCAAGGAGTCGGCCGAGACCCGTGAAGGCGAGGCCAAGGCCGACAAGGTCCGCTCGGGACGGCGCGTCGCCCTCGGGGCCTTCACCGTCATCATCGTGGCCGAGCTCGGGGACCTCACCCAGATCCTCACCGCCAACCTCGTGGCCCGCTACCACAACCCCTGGTCGGTGTTCGTCGGATCGGCCACGGCGCTGGTGACGGTGATGGGGGTCGGGGTGCTCGGCGGTCGGGTCCTGCTGCGCGTCCTGCCCCTCGCCACCATCCGCACGGTGGCGGGCATCGTCCTGGTCGGCTTCGCTATCT
>DATNJD010000304.1:0-8378 GCA_035604075.1 Acidimicrobiales bacterium | reverse complement strand
GGCCGGGCTCGATGACGCCGGCGTCGATGTGCGGACCGGGGCGAGGGTGACGGGCCTCTGCGTCGAGGGCGACCGGGTGACCGGGGCGCAGTGGGGCAGGGAGGTGATGGCGGGCCGGGTGGTGCTGGCGAGCGGTGGCTTCCAACACGACGGCGACCTCGCCGCGCGCCACCTGACCGGCGCGCCGGTGGCCGCCATGGGGACGCCGGGGTGCGACGGCGACGGGCTCCGGCTGGCGCTCGCCGCCGGTGCCGAGGTGGCCAACATGGCCGAGGGTTGGTGGATGCCGGCGCTGCAGGTGGCCGGAGAGGAATTCGAGGGCGTGCCGTACTACCGGCCCCTGCACTCCGAGCGGGCCTACCCCGGGGCCGTGATGGTGGACCGGTCGGGGAGACGCTTCGTGAACGAGGCCCAGAACTACGGCGACGTCGGCCGGGCGATGGGCCGGGTCGGGCCACCGTGCTGGCTCGTCTTCGACGGCCGCTGCCGGCGGCGCTATCCGGTGGGCCCGGTCGGACCCGACGATGCCGATCCCGGTTGGCTCGCCCGGGCCGATGACCTTGAGGGGTTGGCCGCCGCCATCGGCGTCCCCGCCCGGGCCCTGGGCGAGACGGTGGCCGGCTTCAACGAGGGGGCCGCCCGGGGCGCGGACCCGGCCTTCGGTCGGGGCTCGTTGCCGTACGACCGCTGGATCGGTGACCCGTCCGCCCCTCACCCCACGTTGGCGGTGTTGGACGAGGCCCCCTTCTACGCCGTGGCCGTGCATCTCGGGTGCATGGGCACGAAGGGGGGACCGGCCACCGACGAGCGGGGTCGGGTGCTCAGGCCCGACGGCGCGGTGATCGGCGGTCTCTACGCGGCGGGCAACGTGGCCGCCAGTGCCTTCGGCACGGCCACCCCGGCCGGCGGCTCCACCTTGGGGCCGGCCCTCGTCTTCGGCTTCCGGGCCGGGGAAGCGGCCGTGTGCGACCGGTGACGTCGCCGTCGTCACTTCCCCACGGGGCGCGGATCGTCCAAGAGATGCTGGACGGGGAGGCGGTCCCCGTGCCCGGCACGCTGCGGGCCACGGCCGACGACGATCTGGGGACGGCCGGGATCCCGCGGTCGCGTTACACGAGCCGCGCCGTCCACGACCTCGAAGTCGAGAAGGTCTGGCCGCGGGTCTGGCAGATGGCCTGTCGGGAGGAGCAGATCCCGGAGGTGGGCGACTCGATCGTCTATGACGTCGCCGGCTTCTCGCTGATCGTCGTCCGCCGCGGCGCCGACGAGATCCGGGCCTTCCACAACAGCTGTCTGCACCGGGGCACGCGCCTGCGGACCGGCCCCGGAGCGGTCCGGGAGTTGCGCTGTCCCTTCCACGGGTTTACCTGGAATCTCGACGGCACGTTCGCCGGCATGCCGTGCCCGTGGGACTTCCCCCACGTCGAGGCCGACGCCTTCTGCCTGCCCGAAGCCCGCGTCGGGGTCTGGGGGGGCTTCGTCTTCGTGAACATGGACGCCGACGCCGAGCCTCTCGAGAGCTACCTGGAGATCCTGCCCGAGCACTTCGCGCCGTGGCCCCTGGAGGACCGTTACCTGACGGCGCATGTCGTCCGGGTGGTGCGCTGCAATTGGAAGGTGGCGCTGGAGGCGTTCATCGAGAGCTACCACACCGTGGCCGTCCATCCCCAGTTGCTCACGACCTCGGGGGACAGCCAGACCGAGTACGACGTCTATCCCGGTGTCCGGCACGTCAGCCGAATGATCACGCCAGTGGGCATCGCCAGCGAGCACGTCGACCACGAGGTGGCCGAACAGGACATCCTCGATGCCATGTTCCTCACCCGGGACGATCCCGAGCGGTCGGTCCCGGAGGGTTCGAGCGCCCGGCACGTCCTGGCCGACCGGACCCGGCGACAGCTCGGCCAGACGACGGGCCGCGACTACTCCGGCATCACCGACAGCGAGGCCCTCGACGCCATCGAGTACTTCGTCTTCCCCAACCTGATGCCCTGGGCCGGTTACACGACGCCGCTCACCTACCGCTTCCGGCCGAACGACCGTGACCACGAGAGCGCCGTGATGGACGTGATGCTGCTCGCGCCCGTCCCCGCCGGCGGACCGCGTCCCGCACCGGCCGCCACCCGGCACCTCGGTGACGGGCAGAGCTGGGCCGACGCGCCCGAGCTCGGCTACCTGGGCCGCATCCTGGACCAGGACACGGCCACCATGGTCCGGATCCAGCAGGGCCTGCGGGCCCTCTCGGCGCCCGAGGTGACGTTGGGCCGCTACCAGGAGAACCGGATCCGGCACTTCCACGCCACCCTGGGCCGCTACCTGCAGGCGTGACCGCCTCCCCGGTGACAGGGCCCCGGCGGCGGTCGTGGTGGCCGGCGCCGGCGGGGCCGGTGCTCGAGAGCACGGTGGCGGGGATCCTGCGGGCGGCCGCCGCCGACGCCCCCGAGGCGACGGCCCTCGTCCACGGCGGCCCCGATCCGGCGCGCCGCCGGCGGTGGACCTACCGGCAGTTGGCATCGGAGTCCGAACAGGCCGCCGCCGCCCTGGCGGCGCGCTTCGAGCCCGGTGCGCGGCTGGCCGTCTGGGCGCCGAGCCTGCCCGAGTCGCTCATCCTGAGCTACGCGACGGCCCGGGCGGGGCTCGTGCTCGTCCCCGTGAACCCGGCGCTCCTCGCCGCCGAGGTGACCCACGTCCTTCGCCAGTCGGGTGCCGCCGGCCTCTTCCTCGTCCCCGAGTTCCGCGGTCGCGACCTGGTCGGTGCTCTCGGCTCGATCCGTGATGAGCTGCCGGCGCTGCGCCACGTCGAGCTGCTCACACCCGATGGCTGGCAGGCGTTCTGCGGCGACGCCGGTGCCGACGGGCCGGGCGCGCTCGCGCCCCGGGAGGTGTCCGGTGGTGACATCGCCCAGCTGATCTACACCTCGGGCACGACGGGAACGCCCAAGGGAGCACTGCTGACGCACCGGGGGATGACCAATGCGGCGCGCTTCGGGGCACTGCGGTTCGGGATGGTCGCCGGTGACGTCTACGTGCAGACGATGCCGCTGCACCATGTGGGCGGCCAGGTGGTGTCGTTCCAGATCTGCCAACAGCGGGCGACGGCCGTGCTGGTCGAGTCGTTCGACCCCGGTCTCGTCCTCGAGCTCGTCGAGGCCGAGCGGGCCACCCTGACGTGCGGCGTGCCCACCATGCTGCTGGCCATGATCGAACACCCCGACATGGCGCGGCGCGACCTGACGTCGTTGCGGACGGTGAGCGGGGGCGGCTCGGTGGTGCCGGCCGAGCTCGTCCGCTACATCGAGGACCGCCTCGCCGTCCGCTTCACCGTCGTCTTCGGCCAGACCGAGGCCTCGGGGTTCATCTCCCAGACCGAGCTGGACGATTCCGACGAGCAGAAGGCGGCCACCTTGGGCCGGCCGCTGCCGGCGGTTGAGGCGCGGGTGGTCGACCCTGCCACCGACATCGTCGTGCCCGTCGGGGAGGTGGGGGAGCTGGAGGTCCGGGGGCCGAACGTGATGGTCGGCTACCACGACCTGCCCGACGAGACGGCCGAGGCGCTGTCGGCCGAGGGCTGGTTGCGGACGGGCGATCTGGTGACGATGGACGGGGGCGGGGTGCTGCGGATGGTGGGGCGGCGCAAGGAGATGATCGTCTCGGGAGGCGAGAACCTCTTCCCCGTCGAGATCGAGAATGCGCTGCTGGCCCACGACGGCGTGGCCCAGGTGGCGGTGGTGGGAGTGCCCGACCGGAAGTGGGGAGAGGCCGCCGTCGCCTTCGTCCGGCCCGTCGACGGCGCCGTGGTGGATGGGGTGGTGCTGGAGGGGTTCCTGAGGGAGCGGTTAGCCGGCTTCAAGGTGCCGCGCCGGTGGGTGTTCGTCGACAGCTTCCCGCTGACGGCGTCGGGGAAGGTGCAGAAGTTCGTCCTGCGCGACCGCCTGACGGGGGGCGACTGAGCCGCCGCCCAGGCGTCGCCGTCGGCCCCCGCGCCCTACGGGGCCCCGGAGGTTGGTAGAAAGTGTGCTGTCGGCCCGACGCCCCCGGCTTCCCGCGACGGCAACCTACGCCAGGCCGACCGAGCGCCGAGACCCTGCGCCCTTACCGTCGCTCTGCAAATGAGGAGACAGGCATTTGATCGAGGCGAGGGGTCTGACCAAGCACTACGGCGAGACCAAAGCCGTGAGCGACCTGTCCTTCGACGTCGGGCCCGGACAGGTGACCGGCTTCCTCGGGCCCAACGGCTCGGGTAAATCGACCACCATGCGGCTGATCATGGGTCTCGACCGGGCCGACGCCGGTCAGGTCACCCTGAACGGCCGGGCCTACCGGGACCTTCCCTGGCCCCTGCGGGAGGTCGGCGCGCTGCTCGAAGCGAAGGCCATCCATCCCGGCCGCAGTGCCTTCGATCACCTCTGGGCCCTGGCCCAGACGAACGACATCCCCCGTTCCCGGGTCACCGCCGTCCTCGACCAGGTAGGACTGTCCTCGGTGGCGCGTCGGCGGGCGGGCAAGTTCTCGCTCGGCATGGGACAGCGGCTCGGCATCGCCGGTGCTCTGCTCGGCGATCCCGAGATCCTGCTTTTCGACGAGCCGATCAACGGGCTCGACCCCGAGGGCATCCGCTGGGTCCGGCACCTGCTGCGGGGCCTCGCCGCCGAGGGCCGGACCGTCTTCGTCTCGAGCCACCTGATGAGCGAGATGGCCCTGACCGCCGACCGCTTGGTGGTGATCGGCCGGGGGAAGTTGATCGCCGAGAAGCCGGTGGCCGAGTTCATCGCCTGCAATTCGCGGCAGTTCGTCCGGGTACGGACGTCCACGGCCACCGAGGAGGCATTGCTCACGACCGTGCTGACCGGCGCCGGCGCCCAGGTGGCCGAGGACGGCGGGGCCATGTGCGTGACCGGGCTCTGCGCCGCCGAGGTCGGGGAGATGGCCGCGTCGGTGGGTGTCACCCTGCACGAGCTCTCGCCCCAGATGGCCTCCCTCGAGGACGCCTTCATGGAGCTCACCCGCGACAGCGTCGAGTTCCGCGTCCACGACGCCCCGGACGACGACGTCCGGGCCAGTGACATGGAACTGGCGCCGGTGAAGAGGTGACCCAGTATGAAGAGGTGACCCACCGTGAAGAGGTGACCCACCGTGAAGAGGTGACCCAGTGTCGGTGCTGACGGTGGGCGCGCCGGCTCTGCCCCCGGGCCGGTACACACCGGCCGGGGCGCTGCGTTCGGAGTGGACGAAATTGCGCAGTGTCCGCTCCACATCCTGGAGCCTGGTGGCCACGGCTGTGCTCACCATCGCCATCGGCATCCTGGCCACGAGCACCGAAGCGGGCCGCTGGGCCCATGCCGACTTCGGCGACCGGCTGGCCTTCGACCCCACCAGCCTGAGCCTGGCCGGCTTCCTCTTCGGTCAGCTGGCCATCGGCGTGCTCGGTGTCCTCGTCGTCAGTGCCGAGTACGGCACGGGCACGATCAGGGCCACCTTCGGGGCCATTCCCAACCGGACCCTGGTGCTCGTGGCCAAGGTGGCCGTGTTCAGCGGCGTCGCCTTCGTCATCGGCGAGGTCCTCGCCTTCGCCTCGTTCTTCATCGGCCAGGCCATCCTGGCCGGCTCGGCGCCCACCGCGTCGCTGAGCCAGCCCGGGGTGCTCCGGGCCGTCATCGGTGGGGGGCTCTTCCTGACCGTCCTCGGCCTCTTCGCCCTCGGCCTCGGCACCATCATCCGGCACAGCGCCGGGGCCATCACCGCCTTCGTGGGCATCTTCTTCGTCGTCCCGCTGATCGTGGAGGCCTTGCCGTCCTCGATCAAGGACGCGGTGGGGAAGTACCTGCCCGACAACATCGGCGCCACCATGACGACGGTGAAGCAGGGCTTCCGGACCGATGTCCCCACCTTCTCACCGTGGGTCAGCTTCGGTCTCCTGTGCGGCTACGCGGCGGCGACCCTCGTGATCGGTGGCATCTTGTTGGCCCGGCGCGACGCCTGAGGACCGTGACCGAAGGGCGGCCAGCGCCGTGATGGCCCTGTCGGCTTGATCGACGGGGACCAGCAGATGGTCGTGGTGATAGCCGGCCAACACGTTGCAGGCGATCCCCTCGGCCGCCAGGGCAGTGGCGACGGCGGCGGTCAGGCCGACGATGTCGAGAGCCGAGGGCACCTCCAGGGTCAACCAGGCCGCCACGAAGCCGGGCTCGATTCCCAGTCGCTCGGCGTCGGCCACCGACACCACCGCGGTCACACCTTCGTCTTCAACGACGGTGGCGGCGGCGGCCAGCCCGGCCACGGGGACACCGGTGACCATGCACCACCGGCCCGGGCGCCGGCGGACGGCGAGATTCGCCAGCAACTCCGGAAGGTCGGCGGTGACCATGGGACGCCAGCCTTCCATGGCAGCCGACGGCCGGACGTAAGATCCACAGGTCGAAGGAGACCACCATGGCCGAGCATCCCAATGTCCAGCGCATCCGTGACGCCTACGCCGCCTTCACCGCCGGCGATCTGACCGCCGGCCTGAAGGACCTGGCCCCCGACGGTGTCTTCCACTTCAACGGAACCGGGCCCCTGAGCGGCGACCATAAGGGAATCGACGAGATCACCGCCGCGCTGGTCGGCCTCTTCGAGTTGACGGCCGGCACCCAGAAGCTGGAGATCAATGGTGTGTACGCCGACGACCGTCACGGCGTCGTCATGGTGCACGAGACGGCCAGCCGCCCCGACGGTGCCACCCTCGACGTCGATGAAGTCCACGTCCTGGCCATCGACTACGAGGGCAGGATCACCGATCTCTGGGACCTGCCGAGCGACCCCGAGACCCACGACCGGTTCTTCGACGGGAAGTAACGGCGCCGTCGGGTAGGGCCGTCGGGAGAGGGAGGGTCGGGTGGACGTCAGATCGATCGAGGATGTCGCCCCCGTCATCGAGCACAACGGCACCGTCCCGGTCTGGTGGTTGGTCCGGTCCCAGGAGATGCGGGAGGTCACCGACGGAGGTTTCCTCGAACTGGTGAGCGAATGGGAAGTCGCCGGGGGCGGTCTGGTCGACCCGCACTCACACCCGACACACGAGTTCTATTACATCCTCTCGGGCCGGGGCATCATGAAGGTCGCGTCCGAGGAACGGGTCGTGGGACAGGGTGACCTGATCTATACGCCGCCGGACACCACCCACAGCATCTGGCCGACGACGGCCCACGCGCCGCTGCGCGGCTTGGCGTTCGCCATCGGGGTCCGAGGTTCGGGTCCTGTCGACTACACGAGTTGACGTGACCGATGAGACTCGGCATTCACAGATGGAGCTGACACCGCGCTACGACGGGACGCCCCCTCTGAGTATCGAGGTGCCCCTCGACGATCCGTCCGTGCCCCTCCTGCGGCAGCGCCGCCGGTTGGCCGACACCCTGGCCGGCATCGACGATGCACAATGGCGTGTTCCCAGTCGTTGCGCGCAGTGGTCGGTTCAAGATGTGATCGCCCATCTCATCGGTGTCAATCGGTTCTGGGCGCTCTCGATCAGATCCGGCTTGGCCGGCACGCCGACCCGTTTCCTGATCGGTTTCGACCCGGTGGAGACTCCCCGGGCGATGGTCGAACCGATGCGCAGCCTCACCCCGACCGCCGTTCTCCACGACTTTGTCGCAAGCGTCGACGATCTCGCCGACGCTTTGAGCGGTGTCGACGCGTCATCGTGGTCCCGGATGGCCGAGGCCCCACCCGGTCACATCGCCCTGCGCGCCCTTGCCCTTCACGCCCTGTGGGACTCCTGGGTGCACGAGCGGGACATCGTCCTGCCTCTCGGACTGGACACGGTCGAGGAGGCCGACGAGGTCGAAGGAAGTCTCCTGTACGCCGCCCTCCTCGGTCCGGGCCTGCTGGCGACGGACGGAAGAGGCCGTTCGGGAACTCTGCTCGTCGAAGCCGACTATCCGACGATCCGGTTCGTGATCGACGCCGGGGCGACGGTCGTCGCCCGCCCGCCGGTGGCCGACGACGCCGGGGCCTCCCGCCTCGAGGGCCCGGCGGTGGATCTCATCGAGGGCATCAGTGCCCGGACCCCACTGCGCCACGAGATCAGGCCGGAGGACAGGTGGATGGTGGACGGGCTGGCGGCGGCGTTCGACCCCACCCGCTGAACGGCTCGGGCGCCGAGGGACGGCGGCGGCTCCCGGACCGATGGACTCACCGGAAGTGACGGTCGAGCTCGTTGGCATACTGACGACCGAGGTCGGTGGCGTGATCGGCCAACCAGGCCGACAGAGCTGTCGGTCCCGTGGCCGGTCCGTCGGTGTCTGCCAGTCCGTCGGCCATGGCCCGATACTCGTCACGGGTGAGAAGGACATCATGCAGAGCGAGTCCGACGAGCCGGGAGACGATCGGCATGGTCACGG
>DATNJD010000303.1:0-7523 GCA_035604075.1 Acidimicrobiales bacterium | reverse complement strand
GGGGGACGTCGTAGACGGTGGGCCCGCAGACGTACATCGACACCTGACCGGGGTCGCGCAGGACCAGAGGCTCGATGGTGCCGGTGGCTGTGTCGTGGAGGCGCAGCACTCCGGTACGGTAACGCGACCATGAGCGAGACCGCGACGACCGCCGGCGCCACGCCCCCGGTCCCGCGGCCGCCGCTCGAGGCACCCCGCCCCCCGGCGGTGCCCGAGAAGCCGACCCTCGAGGGCCTCGAGGCCAAATGGTCGCTGCGGTGGGAGGAGGCGGGGACCTACACCTTCGACCGGACGGCCGAGCGCGGTCGGGTCTTCGCCATCGACACGCCGCCGCCGACGGTGTCGGGGGAGCTGCACCTCGGTCACGTCTTCTCCTACACCCACACCGACACGGTGGCCCGCTACCGGCGGATGCGGGGCTACGAGGTCTTCTACCCGATGGGCTTCGACGACAACGGGCTGCCGACCGAGCGGCGGGTGCAGAACTACTACGGCGTGCTGTGCGACCCGGGGCTCCGGAAGGATCCCTCCTTCGCCCCGCCCGACAAGCCGGTCAAGCCGCCGGTGTCGATCTCGCGTCCGGACTTCATCGAGCTGTGCGGTCGGTTGGTGGCGGAGGACGAGAAGGCCTTCGAGGAGCTGTGGCGCACGCTCGGACTGTCGGTCGACTGGAACCAGACGTACGCCACCATCGACACCGGCGCCCGGCGCGCCTCCCAGCGGGGCTTCCTGCACCTTCTCGCACAGGGCCACGTCTACAGCACCGAGGCACCCACCCAGTGGGACGTCGACTTCCAGACGGCGGTGTCCCAGGCCGAGATGGAGGACCGGGAGCTGTCCGGTGCGTACCACCGGTTGCGCTTCGGCCGGCTCGACGCAGACGGCGCGGTGGAGATCGAGACGACGCGGCCCGAGTTGCTGGCCGCCTGTGTGGCGCTGGTGGCCCATCCCGACGACGCCCGCTACCAACCGCTCTTCGGCACCGAGGTGGTGACGCCGTTGTTCAAGGTGCGGGTGCCGGTGCTGGCCCACGAGCTCGCCGATCCCGAGAAGGGATCGGGGGTGGCCATGATCTGCACCTTCGGGGACGCGACCGACGTGACGTGGTGGCGCGAGCTCTCCCTGCCGACACGGACGATCGTCGGACGCAACGGCCGGCTGCACCCGGTGGCCTGGGGAGATGCCGGATGGGAGAGCACCGACACCGGTGCCGCCGCCGAGGCCTACGGCGAGATCGTCGGGAAGAACGTGGCTCAGGCCCGGACGCGCATCGTCGAGCTCCTGGCGGCGGTGGGCGCCATGGTGGGCGATCCCACGCCCATCACGCACCCGGTGAAGTTCTACGAGAAGGGGGACCGGCCCCTCGAGATCGTGTCCAGCCGTCAGTGGTACGTCCGGACGTTGCCGCTGCGGGAGCGGCTGCTCGAGCGGGGCCGCCAACTGCACTGGCACCCGTCCTACATGATCCATCGCTACGAGGCCTGGGTGGAGGGCCTGAACAGTGACTGGAACATCAGCCGGCAGCGCTACTTCGGCGTGCCCTTCCCGGTGTGGTACCGGCTCACCGACGCGGGCGAGGTCGACCACGACCACCCGCTCGTGGCCCACGAGGGCCGGCTCCCCGTCGACCCGTCGAGCGACGTGCCCGACGGGTACACCGAAGGACAGCGCGGCGCTCCCGGTGGATTCATCGGCGACCCCGACGTGATGGACACGTGGGCCACCTCGTCGCTCACGCCGCAGATCGCCGGCCACTGGGCCGACGACCCCGACCTGTTCGACCGGGTCTTCCCCATGGACCTGCGCCCGCAGAGCCACGAGATCATCCGCACCTGGTTGTTCTCCACCGTGGTGCGGTCCGAGCTCGAGCACGGGAGCCTGCCCTGGGCGGACGCCGCCATCTCGGGATGGGTCCTCGCCCCCTCGGGAAAGAAGATGTCGAAGTCGAGAGGCAACGTCGTGACCCCCCTCCCGCTGCTCGAGACCCACGGCTCCGACGGCGTGCGCTACTGGGCGGCGAGCGGGCGGCCCGGTGTGGACACGGCCGTGGACGAGGGACAGATGAAGGTGGGCCGGCGCCTCGCCATCAAGATCCTGAACGCCTCGCGCTTCGCCTTGTCGCGGATCGCCGGTGGTGAGCTGCCCGGGCCCGAGTCCATCGTGGCCCCCATCGACCTGGCCATGCTCGGCGATCTGGCCCGGGTGGTGGACGAGGCCACCTCCGCCTTCGAGGCCTACGACTACGCGCGGGCACTGGAGCGGACCGAGGCCTTCTTCTGGTCCTTCTGCGACGACTACCTGGAACTGGTGAAGGGACGCGCCTACGAGGACGCCGCCGAAGAAGGCCCGGCATCGGCGCGGGCCGCGCTGGGGCTCGCCCTGTCCGTGCTCCTGCGGTTGCTCGCCCCCTTCGTTCCCTTCGTCAGTGAGGAGGCGTGGTCGTGGTGGCACGCCGGCTCGATCCACCGGTCGCCGTGGCCCGGGACCGACGAGTTCCCGACCGCCGGGCGGTCGACGGCGGCCCCGTCCGACGACGACACCGGTGACACCGTTCTCAGTGTCGTGGCGGGAGTGCTCGGCGCCGTGCGGCGGACCAAGACGACGGCCAAACGATCGATGCGCACCCCGGTGGCGCGTCTCACCGTCGTCGACGACCCGGCCCGGCTCGCCCTGCTGGCTCAGGCGGAAGGTGATCTGCGCGACGCCGGCGGCATCGTCGACCTGGTGATGATGGCGGGCGCCACGGGCGTCACCGTCGAGTTGGGCGAGGATGACAGCGAGCGGCGGACGTGAGCGTCAGAGCTTGAGCACCGTCTCGGCGTTGTGGCGGAGGAACTTGGGCCAGACGTGGTCGCGGAATGCGACGTCGGCCAACTCCGTGAAGATGCGCTCGAGGGTGAGGGCCATGGGGAAGTAGCCGGCATACATGATCTTGTCGGCACCCCGGGTGTTGGCGTAGTCGATGATGGCCTTCGGGTAGTACTTGGGGGCGAAGGCACTGGTCGTGTAGTAGAGCCCCGGCCACTTGAGCATGAGCTTGACGGCGAGCTCCTGCCAGGGCTCGGCCCCGTGACGCATGACGATGCGGAGATCGGGGAAGTCGTAGCAGACCTGGTCGAAATGCATGACGTCCTGACAGGCCGAGGGGACGCGGGGCCCGGCGATGCCGGCGTTCACGAGGATGGGGATGTCGAGGTCGACGCAGAGCTGGTAGATCGGGTAATAGCGGCGGTCGCTGACAGGCACCTGGGGATTGCAACCGGCGGGGAACGTCGTCACCGCCTTGATGTCGTACTCGGCGTGAGCGCGGCGGATCCGACGCACGGCGGTGCCGATGTCGTTGGGATCGATCTCGAGACTGGCCCGGAAACGGTCGGGGTACTCGGCCAGGGCCCGGTCGGTGATCTCTCCGGCCAGTCCCACCAGGCCGACGGCCACACCGTGGCGGTCCATCTCGCCCACGGTGACGGCCACGGGGTCGATGTCCTCGTCGATCTGGCCGGGGTTGTCCCTGAACATGTAGGCGATGGGGGTCGCCATGGTGGCACTCTCATCGTCGCGCAGCTGGGGCTTCAGGAAGTCGAAGCGCTTGCCCGCTTTGGCGCTCGGGAAGCCGATCATCAGATCGACGGCTCCGATATCGGTTGGCATGGCCACGGCCTCTGGTCCCCCTCGTCTCGGTCTCCCGGTGCCGGTGAACGGGCCGGCTCTCGGCGCCGGTGAACGGGCCGGCCGACGTCACGGTACAGGGGCCGCCCGGTGAGGGCAGATCGGCTTAGGCTCCGGCCGGGCGGCTGCCGACGGCCCCGTTCGGCAACGGCGCTCGGGCACGACACGGAGGACGGACCATGGCTGTGGACGACATGACCGGCAAGACGGTGGTCATCACCGGCGGGAATTCGGGAATCGGCAAGGAGACGGCCGTGGCGCTGGCGCGGGCCGGGGCGACGACTCTGATCACGGCACGCGACCGTGGTCGCGGCGAGGCGGCCGTGGCCGACATCCGGAGCCGCAGCGGCAACGACCGGGTCGACGTGGTCGTCTTCGACCTCGGTGATCTCGGCTCGGTCCGGGCCGGGGCGACGCAGATCCTGGAGAAGTGTCCCCGTCTCGACGTCCTCGTCAACAACGCCGGCATCGTCCTGTCCGATCGCCGGATGACGGTCGACGGATACGAATCGACCTTCGCCGTGAACCACCTCGGTCCCTTCCTGCTGACGCAACTGCTCCTCGACGCGGTCACCGCCAGTCCCCAGGGACGGGTGGTGAACGTCTCGTCGACGGCCCACAGCGCGGCGCGCCGAGGCCTCGACTTCGACGATCTGCAGTCCGCCCGGAGCTACAGCGCCATGCGGGTCTACGGGATGAGCAAGTTGGCCAACATCTACTTCACCACCGAGCTGGCCCGCCGGATGCAAGGTTCGAACGTGACCGCCAATTGTCTGCACCCAGGGACGGTCGCCACCGGTTACGGGCGCGACGGCGACGCCAAGGGACTGCTCGCCTTCGGCGTGAAGGTGATCGCGCCGTTCGTGCTGTCGGCGGAGAAAGGTGCCCGGACGTCGGTGTACCTGGCCTCGTCACCGGAGCTGTCCACGGTGTCGGGGAAGTACTTCATCAAGAGCAGAGTGCGACAGCCGTCGAAGGCGGCGCTCGACGCCGACGCCGCCCGACGGCTGTGGGAGGTGAGCGAACAACTGATCGCCGACGCCGGGAAGCGGGCCCCGGCTTGAGGCGCGCCGGCCGGCGTCAGCCCTCGGCGCTGCCCATGTACGCGCTCATCAGGTTGTCCCCGACCTCGGCCGGGGTACCGGAGCGGACGATCCGGCCGTTCACCATGACCGCCACATGGTCGGCCACGGTCAGCGCCGTCTGGGCGAACTGCTCGACGAGAAGGACGGTGATGTCCTCGGCGGCGACCAGCTGGCTCACCAATTCGTAGAGCTCGGCCACGACGAGGGGGGCGAGACCCATGGAGATCTCGTCGAGCAGCAGCAGCCGGGGATTCGTGTAGAGCGCCCGGGCGAGGGCCAACATCTGCTGCTCTCCCCCGGAGAGCCGGCCGGCGAGCTGACGGCGGCGCTGTCCGAGAACGGGGAAGCGGGCGTAGCTGAGCGCTTCGAGATCGGCCGCCTTCACGTCCTTGCCCCGGTAGGTGTACATGAGCAGGTTCTCGGCCACGGTGAGGTTGGGGAAGATGGCGCGGCCCTCGGGAATGGCGCACATCCCGCGCCGGGCCAGCTGCTCGGACGTGGCCTTCCTGATCTCCTCACCGTTGAAGCGCACACTCCCGGAGAAGGCGGACAACCGTCCACTCGTGACCTTGAGGATCGTCGACTTCCCCGCCCCGTTCGGTCCGAGAAGGGCCAGGACCGATCCCCGGGGAATGGCCATGGAGACACCGTGGACGACCTCGATCCGGCCGTAGCCGGCGTGGACGTCGACCAGCTCCAGCATGGGCGCCTCGACGACGGCGGCATCCGGCGACAGCGCGGCGACGGCCGGTCCGGGGACAGCCGGTCCGGGCACAGCCGGTCCGGCGTCGACCGAGCTCGTCACCGAAAGCGTGTCCACCGCGAGACCCACGGCGATGGCGGCGTCGTGCGGCTCGACCGTTGTGTCGGTGCCGAGATAGGCCGCCTGCACAACGGCGTCGGCCTGGACCGACTCGGGGTTCCCGTTGGCGATGATCTCGCCGTAGTGGAGGACGGTCACGTGGTCGCAGATGCTCATGACCAGGCTCATGTCGTGCTCGACCAGCAGCACGGCCATGCCGTCGGAGGCCAGCCGGACGAGCACATTGCCGAGGGCTTCGGTCTCGTGTTGGTTGAGCCCGGCGCTGGGCTCGTCGAGGAGCAGGACCGTCGGTGTCGTCGCCATCGCCCGGGCCAGCTCCACCAACCGGGCCAGACCCGTCGGCAGGGCATCGGTCGGGTCGTCGGCCACGTGGGCGATCCCCACCTGCTCCAGCAGGCTCTGGGTGGCACGGTCCGGAGTCATCCCGGAGGGAAGGCGGCGGCGTTGGGTCTCGGCCGCCATCTGGACGTTCTCGCGCGCTGTCAATGTGTCGAAGAGCTCGAGGCGCTGGAACGTCCGCGCCATGCCGCGACGGGCCCGGACATGGGGCGCGTTGCCCGTGATGTCGCGGCCGTCGAAGCGTACCCGGCCCCGGGTCGGTGGCTGGAGTCCGGTGATCACGTTGAAGAGCGTCGTCTTCCCCGCTCCGTTGGGCCCGATGAGCCCGTGGATCGTCCCCGAGCGGACGGTGACGTCCACGTTGTTCAGAGCCTGGATGCCGCCGAAGCGGACGACGATCTGCTCGACGGCGAGCTCAGTCACCACCGCTCACCCCACCGCCGCGCTCGGCGCGGGGGGCTGCTCGCTCTCCATCTCCGGTTGCAGACGTGCCCGGCGACGTTCCATGTAGTCCGAGAAGTCGACGAACAGCTTGCCGATACCGTTGGGGTTGCGCCCCACGGCCACGATGCCGACGCCGATCAGCAGCTGCGAGAAGTTGGCCAACTTGGGGATGTGCTCACCGATGACCGGGAGTACGGCGATGAAGACACCGGTGGAGACCGCCCCGGTGAGCACGCTCATGCCCCCGAGGGTGACGCCGGCGAAGATCAGGATGCTGAAAAGGAACTGGAACTGCGATGCCCCCACCGACGTGCTCAGGCCCCCGTAGAGCGCGCCGGCCAACCCGGCCAATCCGGCTGACAAGGAGAAGACGGCCAATTTGGTCAACGTCAGGCTCAGGCCGACCGTGCTGCAGGCGGCGGGCGAGTCGCTCATGGCCACCAGGCGCCGCCCGAACGGACCCCGGCGGAGCGCGCTGACACCGATCAGGCACAGAGCCAGCACGATGCCGATGAGGACGTCGAAGGACTTGTCGGTGGCAAACCGCATTCCGAAGATGTCGGGGCGGCCCACGGTGACGGCACCGGAGCTGCCGAAGACGGAGTTCGAGGTGAAGAAGACGTTGTCCATGAGCACGGCGAACGCCAACGTGGCCAGGGCCAGGTAGAGACCCCGCAGGCGCAGGGTGGGCAGGGCGAGCACCGCCCCCACGGCCGCGCACAGACCCACGGCGAGGAGCACGCCCAGCACCGAGCTGCCCCCGTCCACCCAGTGCATGGACAGGGCCCCGAGGCCGAGGAAGGTGTACTGGCACAACGAGATCTGTCCGGCGTAGCCGGACAGCAACGTGAGCGACAACGCCAACATCGCCAGGACCAGCGCGTTGCCCAGGGTGAGGAGGTTGGTGCCCGAGAGGGTGGCCGAGAGGGTGGCCACGATCACGACCACGAGACCGGCACCGATCAGGGTGGTCTTCGCTCCCGGTGGGCGCGGTGAGCGCACCCGGACCACCCGGCCCACCGTCAACCGGACTTCGGGGATGAACAGAAGGACCAGGAAGAGCAGGACCATGGGCAGCGCCGCCTGGATCTGCGAGACATCGCTCGACGGCCCGTACCCGACGACCAGAGTGTTGGCGATGCCGAGGACCATGGCTCCCAGAA
>DATNJD010000302.1:0-2810 GCA_035604075.1 Acidimicrobiales bacterium | reverse complement strand
ACCATCGCGGTGTGCGAATCCTGTCACTGCTGCCGTCGGCCACCGAGATCGTCTATGCCCTGGGCCTCGAGGAGGAGCTGGTGGGCGTGACCCACGAGTGCGACTGGCCTCCGGCGGCGCGGTCGCGACGACAGGTGTCGTTCTCGGCGCTCCCCCCGGCGGCCAGTCCGGGTGAGGTGGACCGCCTGGTGAGCGCCACCGTCAACGGGGGCGAGCCCATCTACCACTTGGACACCGAGGCCGTGGGCGAGTTGCGGCCCGAACTCGTGCTCACCCAGGACCTGTGCGCCGTGTGCGCCGTGCCTTCGGGACACGTGAACGCCGCGCTCGAGGTCCTGGGGTGCCGGGCCGAGGTCCTGTCGATGGACCCGAGCTCGCTCGACGGCGTGCTTGCCTGCGTCCTCGAGGTCGGGGCAGCGACAGGGGCGCACGTCCGGGCGGCCGAACTGGTCGACAGCCTGCGGGCCCGGCTGGACACGGTCGCCGCTCGGGTGGCCGGCCGGGACAGGCCCCGGACGTTCGCCCTGGAGTGGTCGGACCCACCGTTCAACGCAGGGCACTGGGTGCCCGAGATGATCGAGCTGGCCGGGGGTGAGCCGGTCCTGGCCAGTCGGGGGACCCCCTCGGTGCGTGTCGGCTGGGAACAGGTCGCCTCGGCCGCGCCCGAGGTCGTCGTGTTCATGCCCTGCGGGTACGACCTCGAGGCCGCTTCGAGCGAGGCGCGCGGCCTCCTCGACCGGGCCGAGCTGGCGGGAGTGACGCGACTGTTCGCGGTCGACGCCAGCTCGTACTTCTCGCGTCCGGGGCCCCGTCTCGTCGACGGCGTGGAGATCCTGGCCTCCGCGCTGCACGGCGATGCGGTGCCGCAAAACGCTCCGGGCGTGCTGCGGCGCATCCGGTAGTCGAGCCGGTCAGGGGTCCTTCCCACGCGGGTCGGCGTCTCGGTGCACTGCGTTCGTCTGGAGGCGGCCGGGGAAGACGACCGAGATCAGCAGGCCACCTTCGGACTGGCTCCTCGCCTCGACGGTGGCGTCATGGGCGGCGGCGATCGACTTGACGATGGCGAGCCCCAGGCCGACGCCGTCGCCGGCGCTCGTGCGTTCCTCGACTCTTCGGAACGGCTCGAACAGCGCGTCCACCTGGTCGCCGGGCACCACCGGTCCGCTGTTGGCCACCGAGACGTACCGGCTGTCTCCGGTTGCGCAGGTGGTGCCCATGGTGCCGGTGCGCACCCGGACCCATCCGCCCGGGTGGTTGTGCTGCATGGCGTTGTCGACGAGATTGCCGATCAATCGCTCCAGCAGGAGCCGGTCTCCGGTTGTCTCGGCCGGCTCCAACTCTGCCTCGACCCGGAGGTCGAGACGGTCGACGGCAGCCTGGGCGGCGTCGAGGACGTCCTCGGCCACCGTGGCCAGGTCGACGAATTCGTTGCTCGTGACCTCGCGCTCGCTCATGGCGAGCGTGAGGAGGGCGCCGATCAGGGACTCGGCCTTGTCGACGGACCGGCGGACCTTGGAGGCCATGGCCTCGAGCTGTCCGGGGGAACGTGTCGGCTTGGCCAGGGTGACGTCGATGGCGGTGCGCATGACGGTGAGCGGCGTCCGCAATTCGTGTGAGGCGTCGGCCACGAATCGCCGTCGGCTGGCGAAGCCGGCGTCGAGGCGGTCGAGCATCTCGTCGAACGTGTCGGCGAGCTCCTTGAGCTCGTCCTTCGGGCCCTGCAAGGCGAGGCGTTCGCCGAGGTGTTGTTCGGAGGCGCGTCGGGCCGCGCCCGTGATCGTCCGCACCGGGCGCAGCACACGGCCGGCCATCACCCAACCCAACCCACCCGACGCCAGGGTCATGGCCCCGAGCCCCAGTAGCGAGAAGAGCAGCAGATTGTGCAGGGTCTGGTCACGCTGGCTGGTGGTGGCCGCCTTCGATCCCGCCGCGAAGGCGGCGCGGCACGAGGGAGAGGGCCGGGGTTGAGGGTTCTTTCCATTCGAGGCCGCGAGCGCCGAGGACGACCCCTCGAGCTTGCATGCCGCCTGGAGCTTGCCTTCTTGCACGGCGTTGAGTTTCGCCGAGCTGGGATTGGGCAGGCTGCTCGCCACCAGGCCGTAGGTGACGCCGAGCAGCGTCGCCCCCGCCGCCAGGAACAACGCCGCGTAGAGCACCGACAGCCGGGCCCGGACCGTGTGGGGTATCCGCCTCCGGGCCCACCTGATGACCTGGAAGCGAGTCACGTCAGCCTGTACCCGGTACCCACCACGGTCTCGATCGGGTCGGGTTCGCCCAGTTTGCGGCGCAGGCGACCGACGGTGACGGTGACGGTGTGGGTGAACGGGTCGGCGTGCTCGTCCCACACACGCTCCAGCAGTTCCTCGGCGCTCACCACGGCCCCGTCGTTGACCATGAGGACTTCGAGGACCCCCATCTCCTTGCGGGTGAGCGACAGGGGGCGCCCGGCCCGGCTGACCCGTCGACGGGCGATGTCGAACACGAGGTCTCCCCGCACGACGATGGGGGCCAGGGTCGGGCTGCGCCGGGCCAGGGCGTGCACTCGGGCCACCAGCTCGGCAAAGGCAAAGGGTTTCGTCAGGTAGTCGTCAGCCCCGAGGTTGAGCCCCTCCACCCGCTCGCCCACGGCACCGGCCGCGGTGAGCATCAGGATGCGAGTCGGCGATGACGCTCCGGTCAGCGCCGCGCAGATGGCGTCGCCGTGCACCTTGGGCAGATCGCGGTCCAGCACGACGACGTCGTAGCGGTTCATGAGCGCCTTTTCCATGCCGCTGGCACCGTCGTAGGCCACGTCGGCCGCCAGTCCCTGG
>DATNJD010000301.1:0-3549 GCA_035604075.1 Acidimicrobiales bacterium | reverse complement strand
GCCGCGAAGTTCGACGCCGGCTCGCCGTCGTAGGTGAAGGGGGTCGACACGTTCCCGAGGCTGCGGATGCACATGGTGGGGTGCCCGGTGTTGCACGCCCGGCACGTGCCGCAACTGGCGAGGGTGGCCACGACCACGTGGTCCCCGGGCTTGACCGAGCGCACCGAGGAACCGACGGACTCGACGATTCCCGCACCTTCGTGTCCGAGGACCGACGGGGCCTTCCACGGGATGGTGCCGTCGAGCACCGACAGGTCCGAGTGGCACACGCCCGCGGCGACGATCTTCACCTTCACCTCGGTGGGGCCGGGATCGGCGATACCGAGCTTGTCGGTGACCTCGGCGTCGTCACCGGTGTAGACGATCCCTCGCATCAGGCTCCTTTCGCTGGTGCTTGCGCGAAACGCTCGCGCAGCTCGGTCTTCAGTACCTTGCCACTGGCGTTGGTGGGCAGGGCCTCGACCACCTCGACGTGACGGGGCACCTTGTAATTGGCCATCTGGTCACGAGACCAGGACGGGAGCTCCCCCGCCAGTTGCTGTGGGTCGGTACCCGGTCGGGCCACGACGAACGCGCAGCCCACCTCGCCCATGCGCTCGTCGGGGACGCCGATCACCGCCGCCTGGGCCACACCGGGGTGACGCAACAGGGCGCCCTCGATCTCGGCCGGGTACGCGTTGAAGCCACCCACGATGAACATGTCCTTCTTGCGGTCGGTGATGCGCACGTTGCCGTCGCCGTCCATCACCCCGATGTCGCCGGTGTGGAGCCACCCGTCCGCATCGATGGCCTCGGCCGTGGCCTCGGGATCCTCGAAGTAACCCGATACCACGGTGTAGCCGCGCACGACGATCTCGCCCGGCTCACCCGTCGCCACCTCGGAGCCCCCGTCGTCGACGACGCGCACCTCGAGTCCGGGGATGGCGCGCCCCGACGTCTCGGCGATGGTCTGCGGATCGTCCCCCTGCCGGCACATGGTGACCGTGCCGGTGGACTCGGTCAGCCCGTAGGCGGTGAGGACGGTGGAGAAGCTGAGCTCCGAGCGCATGCGTTCGACCAGCTCCACCGGCACCACGGCCGCGCCGGTGACGGCCAGGCGGAGGCTCGACAGGTCGTAGGCGGCGCGCCGGGGATGGTCGAGGATCGACTGGTAGAGCGTGGGCGGACCCGGGACCACCGTGATGTGCTCGCGGTCCACCGTGGCGAGCACCTTGTCGACGTCGAACACCGGCTCGGGGACGATGGCGGCGCCGTTCATGAGACATGCGATGATGCCCGCCTTGTACCCGAAGGTATGGAAGAACGGGTTCACGACGAGATAGCGGTCACCTTCGGCCAGGCCCACGATCGACGCCCACGTGGAGAAGGTCCGCAGGGTCTGGGCGTGCGTCGTCATCGCACCCTTGGGACGCCCCGTCGTCCCCGACGTGAAGATGACGTCGGACAGGTCCTCGCCCGTCACCGCTTGCCAACGTCGCCGCGCCGCGTGCGCGTCGACCGGTGCACCGGCCACACCCTCGTCGCCCTCCACGACGCCGTCCGCCCCGGCGAGGAATTCGTGCCACCCGAATATGGGGACCTCGTCGGTGACGGTCACCTCGCTCGTGGTGCCCTCGTCGTCACGGAGCAGCACGATGCGCTCCAGGTGCGGGACCTCCTCGTCGTCGAGCATGGCCGGGTAGTCGATGCCGAGGAACCCGCGCACCGTGAACAGGGCGCGGGCGCGCGACCGGTTGAGGACGTAGGCGGCCTCGGGGCCCTTGAAACGGGTGTTGAGCGGCACCAGGGCCGCGCCCGCCCCCACAAGCCCCAGCGCGGCGACGATCCATTCCGCCATGTTCGGGGCCCACATCGCCACCCGGTCGCCGGGGTGGATCCCTGCCGCCATGGCGGCCGAGGTCACCCGCAGTGCGTCGCGCTCGAGCTGGGCGAAGCTCAGACGAACGTCGCCGTCGGCCACCGCCTCTCTGTCCCCGAACCGGGCCGCGGCGTCGGACACCAGTCCGGGGATGGACGTCCAGCGCAGGTCGCCGCGGGGGTCCTCGACCTCGGTGGTGGCCCCCGGCCCGGCCCGCTGCTCCCCCGGTGGATCTGACACGTCGTCAGGCTATCCAACCGCGAACGGCCCTCTCACGGCCGGCCCAGGTCCGGGATACCGAAGCGCGGTCCGGGTGCGATACTGGTTCGGAACTCTGGGGGGAGCACTGACGTGGGTTCTGGGGGCAACAGGGTGGCGCGATGGCGCCCCGGACGCAACTGACGCAATGGCGTCGATGAAACAACGATCCTGGTGGCGCCCCGTGGCGCTGGTCGTGACGGCCTCTTTCTTGGCCGCCGCCTGCTCGGCGTCACCGTCCGCCGTCAAGCACAAGAAGCACCCCGCCGCCTTTCCCGTCGCGGCCCCGACCACGGCTCCCACCACGAGCCCGACGACCGGCACCGGCAATACCGGGTTGGGGAACACCGGCAACACCGGTAACACGGGGACGGGCGACACCGGCAACACGGGCAACAGCGGCACAGGGAACACGGGGACGGGAACGGCCCCGAAGTCCGCGACGCCCACGACCGTCGTCACGACGACCACCCCGCCGCCGGCTCTCAGCCCGACGGGACGCCATCACCGCCGTACCGCCCCGTTCATCGCGAAGTTCAGGCCGGTGTCGAGCCCGAGCGGCGGCATGGTGACGATCGTCGGCAAGCGCCTCGCTCACGCCACGACGGTGTCGATCGACGGCATTCCGACCGCCTTCATCGAGAGCGGTTCCACCAAGATCAACGCCGTGGTCCCGCCCGGGGCCACGAGCGGACCGATCAGCGTGATCACCCCGTACGGCACGGCCACGGTCCAGGGCTTCGTCGTCACCTGAGCGGCGCCGCGAGATCGCCGCGTCCCGCGGCGCCACGAGGGCGCCGCGTTCCGTTCAGGGATGCTGGCTCGACACCGACACGATCTCGCCGCTCATGTAGGACGAGTAGTCACTGGCCAGGAAGACCATGACGTTGGCCACTTCCCAGGTCTCGGCCGAACGGCCGAAGAGCTCGGCCTGACGCAGGCGCTCGAGCTCGTCGTCGGGGAAGACGCGGTTGAGAAAGGGGTGCAGCGCCAGGCTCGGGGCGACGGCGTTGACGCGCACGCCGTGGTCCGCGGCCTCCACCGCGGCGCACCGGGTGAGCGCCATGACCCCCGCCTTGGCCGCGGCGTAGTGCGACTGGTCGGCCTGGGCCCGCCATCCGAGGACCGACGAGTTGTTGACGATCACTCCGCTGCCCTGGCCGTACATGTGGCGCAGCTCGGCGCGCATGCACCGGAACGTGCCGGTGAGGGTGATGTCGAGAACCGTGGACCACTGCTCGTCGGTCATCTCCACGATGGGGGCGTTGCCGCCCAGCCCGGCGTTGTTGATGGCCACGTCGATACGACCGTGCTCGGACACCGCCGTGTCGTAGAGCCGCTGCACCTGCGCTTCGATCGTCACGTTGCACGGCACCGCCAGGGGCTTGGTCCCCGAGATCTCGGCCAGCGCCTCGGCCGCTTCACCGAGGCGC
>DATNJD010000300.1:0-3661 GCA_035604075.1 Acidimicrobiales bacterium | reverse complement strand
AGGGGGCAGATCAGCAGGGGGCGCATGCTCGCCGTTGGGCTGACGGGGGGGATGGGGTCGGGGAAGTCGACGGTGGCCGGCCTGCTGGTGGAGCGGGGCGCTGTGCTGATCGACGCCGACCGGATCGCCCGTGAGGTGGTCGCCCCCGGCGGGGCCGCCTTCGACGCCCTGGTCGAACGCTTCGGCCGCGTCATCGTGGCCGCCGACGGCAGTCTCGACCGCGCCGCGCTGGCCGCCGTGGCCTTCGTCGACGCCGACTCCATCGCGGCGCTGAACGCGATCACCCATCCGGCCATCTCCATCGTGATGCTCGAGCGGCGCGACGCCGAGATGCACACCGACCACGTCGTCGTGCTCGACATCCCCCTGCTGAAGCCCGTCCACCGGGAGCTGCTGGCCTTGGCCGCCGTGGTCGTCGTCGACACGCCCGTCGAGCTGGCCCTCGACCGGCTGGTCGGGCAGCGGGGCTTCAGCCGGCAGGACGCCGAGGCCCGGATGGCGGCCCAGCCCAGCCGGGAGGAGAGGCGGGAGGGCGCCGACTACGTGATCGACAACTCCTCCGACCTCGACCATCTCGTCGCCCAGGTCGACCGCGTCTGGGAGGAATTGCTGGCCCGCAGGGACTGAGCCACCCCGTCCCCAAGGGACGGAGCCACCCATCCCCGGAGGGACTGTCACACCCCCCGGAGGGACTGTCACACCCCCCCGGTACCATCGAGCCCGTGCCGCGTCTCGAAGTCGTCTCCCCCCTGCGCCCGGCGGGGGACCAGCCGACCGCCATCGCCTCGCTGGCCGAGGGGATCAACCGGGGCGACCGCTACCAGACCCTGCTGGGCATCACCGGCAGCGGGAAGACGGCCACGATGGCCTGGACGATCGAGGCCGTCCAGCGGCCCACCCTGATTATCGAGCCCAACAAGTCCCTGGCCGCCCAGCTCTCGGCCGAGATGCGGGAACTCTTCCCGAACAACCGGGTCGAGTACTTCGTCTCCTACTACGACTACTACCAGCCCGAGGCCTACCTGCCGACCTCGGACACCTTCATCGAGAAGGACTCGTCCATCAACGACGAGATCGACCGGCTCCGGCACGCCACCACCTCGAGCCTGCTGTTGCGGCGCGACGTCATCGTGGTGGCGTCGGTCTCGTGCATCTACGGCCTCGGTTCGCCCGACGAGTACCGGGACCGGATCCTGGTCCTCAAACCCGGTGACACCGTCGACCAGCGGGCGTTGCTGCGGAAGCTGGTCGACCTGCACTACGACCGGAACGACACCGTGCTCGCCCGGGGCCGCTTCCGGGTCCGGGGCGACACGATCGAATTGCACCCCGCCTACGAGCAGCAGGCCGTGCGGATCGAGCTCTTCGGCGACGAGGTGGAGCGGATCCGGCAGTTCGACGCCATGACCGGGGAGCTGGGCGAGGAGCTCGACGAGCTGGTGGTCTTCGCCGCCACCCACTACGTGGCGGGGGACGAGACGACGCGGCGGGCGGTGCAGTCGATCGAGGTGGAGCTGCGGGAGCGGCTGGCCGAGCTGCAGGGCCAGGACAAATTGCTGGAGGCGCAGAGGCTGCGGATGCGGACCGAGCACGACCTCGAGATGCTGGCCGAGGTCGGGGTGGTGAACGGCATCGAGAACTACAGCCGCCACCTCGACGGCCGGAAGGCGGGGGAGCCGCCCCACACGCTGCTCGACTTCTTCCCCGACGACTTCCTCTGCGTGATCGACGAGAGCCACGTGGCCGTGCCCCAGATCCACGGCCAGTACGAGGGGGACCGGTCGCGCAAGGCCACATTGGTGGAGCACGGCTTCCGGCTGCCGTCGGCCCTCGACAACCGGCCCCTCACCTTCGACGAGTTCTCCGACCGGGTCGGCCAGGTGATCTTCCTCTCGGCCACACCGGGGGCCTACGAGATCGGCGTCTCCACCCAGGTGGCCGAGCAGGTGATCAGGCCGACGGGACTGGTCGACCCCGAGGTGGTGATCGTGCCGACGACGGGACAGATCGACGACCTGCTCGAGCGGATCACCGCCACCGCCGCCCAGGACGGCCGCGTCCTCGTGACCACGCTGACCAAGAAGATGGCCGAGGACCTGACCGACTACCTGCTCGAGCTGGGCGTCCGGGTCCGCTATCTGCACTCCGACGTGGACACGATCACCCGGATCGAGCTGCTCCGCGACCTGCGGCTGGGGGAGTACGACGTGCTCGTCGGCATCAACCTGCTGCGGGAGGGCCTCGACCTGCCCGAGGTGAAGCTGGTGGCCATCCTCGACGCCGACAAGACGGGATTCCTGCGGTCGGCCTCGTCGCTCATCCAGACGATGGGCCGGGCGGCGCGCAACGTGGACGGCAACGTCGTGCTCTACGCCGACACGATCACCGACGCCATGCGGTCGGCCATCGGCGAGACCCAAAGGCGGCGTGCCCTGCAGCAGGCCTACAACTCAGAGCACGGCATCAACCCGACCACCGTCCGCAAGGCGGTGACCGACATCCTGGCCCGGCTCCGGCCGGCCGACGACTCCCGGACGAGGCGGGGCAACAGCCGGGACCAGGGGGGCCGGGCCGCCGCCGGGGGACGGGGCCGGAGGATGTCCGGCCACACCGGGGTGCCGGGCCGGGGCCTGCCGCCGCGGACGGGGGCGGCCCGGGGGGCGCGGCCGAACGCGTCGGGGGGATCGGGGGGATCGGGGGCCGACGACCTTCTGGGCGAATTGGCCGGCCTGCCGGCGGGCGAACTGGCGTCGCTCGTTCTGCGGTTGGAGAAGGAGATGCAGACGGCGGCCGAGGAGCTGCGCTACGAGGAGGCGGCGCTGCTGCGCGACGAGATCGCCGACCTCCGGCTGGCGCTGGCCGAGGAGGCCGAAGGCACGCCGATCCCCGCATCGATCCCGTGAAGTCCCGCATTCGTCGCCCGATGCCGCCGGTACGCTCCCGCTGATGGCCGATCGATTGGTGGTGCGGGGAGCGCGCGAGCACAACCTGCGCGACGTCTCCATCGAATTGCCGCGGGACCGGCTGATCGTCTTCACCGGTCTGTCGGGGTCGGGAAAGTCCTCGCTGGCCTTCGACACGATCTACGCCGAGGGCCAGCGGCGGTACGTGGAATCGCTGTCGTCGTACGCCCGGCAGTTCCTGGGGCAGATGGACAAGCCCGACGTCGACTTCATCGAGGGCCTGTCGCCCGCCATCTCCATCGACCAGAAATCGGCCAGCCGGAATCCGCGGTCGACGGTGGGGACGGTGACCGAGATCTACGACTACCTCCGGCTGCTCTACGCCCGGATCGGCCGGCCCCACTGCCCGACGTGCGGCCGGCCCCTGGTCCGGCAGACGCCGCAGCAGATCGTCGACCGCGTGCTCGACCTGCCCGAGGGGGCGCGCTTCGAGGTGCTGGCCCCGCTCGTCCGGGGCCGCAAGGGCGAGTACGAGGCGTTGCTCACCGACATGGCCAAGCAGGGTTTCGCCCGGGCCCGGGTGGACGGCGAGGTGGTCGAGCTGTCGGAGCGGTCGGGGGTGAACCTGGCCCGGTACGAGCAGCACACGATCGAGGTGATCGTCGACCGGTTGGTCCGGCGCGACGGCATCCGGCAGCGGCTGACGGAGTCGATGGAGACGGCATTGCGGTTGGCCGGCGGGATCGCCCAGATCGGGG
>DATNJD010000299.1:0-6189 GCA_035604075.1 Acidimicrobiales bacterium | reverse complement strand
CCTTTCATCCCTCGGAGAACAGCTTGGCCTTTCTCCGGCTCTTCTTCGCCGCCCTGGTTCTTCTCGATCATGCCGTCCCTCTCGGAGGGTTCAATCAGGACCGGAACCCCATCGCCGGATTGACAATGAATCAGACGAGCCTGGGCACCTTGGCCGTGGCCGGATTCTTCGTGATCAGCGGATTTCTCGTGACGCGCAGCTTCGTCACCTCCTCGACGTCGCTGCGTTACATCTGGAAGAGGTTCCTTCGGATCTTCCCCGGGTTCTGGGTCTGTCTGTTCGTGATCGTCTTCGCCGCCGCCCCCATCGTCTATCTGCAGCAGCAGGGGAATCTGCACGGCTATCTGCAGGGACACGTCGACTCCCCGAGTTCGTTCGTGAAGGCCAACTTCTGGCTGGGACTGCCGGGCGTGATGTCCCATTGGTCGATCGACGGACTCCTCACCAAGACGCCGTACAGGTCCACGTTCGACGGTTCCCTGTGGACGTTGAGCTACGAGTTCAAGTGCTACCTCGGCGTCGGCCTTCTCGGCTTGTTCGGTCTCCTGCGCTACGGCCGATATGCGGTGCTGGCTCTGTCGACCGGGCTGTGGACGGCCGAGCTCGCCCAGACCCTTGCCCCCGGTTCGGTCGGGCGCCTCGTCCCCGTGCTCGGAGATCCGCAACTGATCGATCTGGCTTTCCTGTTCAGCCTCGGAACCGTCCTGTTCCTGTTTCGGGAGAAGATCCCGATGGCCGACTGGTGTGCCGGCCTCGCGGTCGTGGCGTTTGTGGTGAGCCTCCGTACCTCGCTCTACGCGGAGGTGGGCCAGATCGCCTTTGCCTATCTTTGCTTCTGGTTGGCGGTCCGGTTGCCGGTACGCCACGCCGATCGTTATGGCGACTTCTCCTACGGTCTCTACATCTACGCGTTCCCCGTCGAACAGATGGCATCGCTCTACCACCTCAATCGTTGGGGTTACGTTCCCTACGTCGCCATCACCATGGTCGTGAGTATCGGCGTGGCGATTGTCAGCTGGCACGTGGTCGAGCAACCCGCCATGAAGCTGAAGGGATTCAAGCTTCCGATGCCGTCGCGAGACCTGCTGAAGAGCGTGCGCGCCTCGGTGGCGGTCGGGCTGGTGGCCGTGGTCGGGCTTCTCGTGGTGGCCTCGTGCGGTGTCACGACGACGTCCTCCTTGGCATCGCTGAAGCCGGCCACCGAGGTGTTGCGGCCCTCCAACGGCGCGAAGCTGTCGGGGAAGATCATCCTGGACGCTTCTGGTGTGAATACCACCAGCGTCACATTCCGTCTGTTCGGTGGAGCGTACGGGTACGCCGCCCCCGTCCTGTGCGCGGCCACCCCCACGGAGGTCGGATGGCTGTGCCGATGGGACAGCACGAGCGTTCCCGACGGCTCGTACATCCTTCTCTCCGAGGCCAAGAACGCCCACGGCAGGACCTTTAGCGCCCAGCGGAGGATCACCGTGCAGAACCCTCCCGATACCTAGGTGGGAGACGGCCGACGCGGACGGTTCAGGGACCCGCGGACGTGGCCTCGAGCCAGCGGACAGCCGGAGCGGGCAGGCGGCCGAGGTAGAGCGGATCGACCTGGGGGAGGACATACGGGTGTCCCCGGATCCGCTCGTACTCGGCGTGGAAGTCCTGCTGGACCTTGGCCGGGTCGGCGGCGTTGGTGGCGACGCCCCCGTGGATCTGGTGGAAGGACCCTTCACCGAGCAGGACGATCTGGCCGAGCTCGGATCGCTCGGCCGCCCGGGTGAAGAAGTCCAGGTTCACGAGGCCCCCTCCGGGGCTCGTGAAGGACTCGTCGTATCCCCCCAGGGCGCCGAAGGACTCCCGGTTGAGGAACATGCAGGCACTCTCGTTGACCGGGCCGAACCAGCCGCGCGGGTTGGCGTGGGCCAGGGCGGCGATCTCGAAGAGACGGTATCCGTCCGCGGGCCAGCCGATGGAAGCGATCAAATCGTCCTCGACGGCCGCCGAGTACCCCGATCTCCGTGAGACGTCCTGGCGTTGCTGGCCCAGGTGCCAGGCGAGCGGCGTGACGAGGGCGTCCCGGTCGAGGGTGAGCGCCATGCGGGCCAGGGCCAGGACGCCGGGTGTGACCAGTCGGGCGCCGTCGAGGACGACACCCACGGAGCGGCCGGAGGTGGAGGCGACCGCCCGATTGACCGCCTGGGCGGGCGACACACCGAGCCCCTCCATCCGGATCACACGGACCTCGGGTGCGATGGCCTCGATGGCCCGGCCATCGACGGGCGACGGAGACCCGTTGTCCACGACGACGATCTCGTAGGCGAGATCCTCGATGCCCCTCTGGTAGGGGCGCGACAGCGAACGAACGGTACGGGGAAGCTCCAGTGCCATGTCGTACGCGGCGATGACGATGGAGAGCTCGAGCGGACGGCGCGAGAGACGACGCACGGCCAGAGCCTACGTCGTGCTTCATCCGACCAGGCCGTGGGGCGGGCGGGGATGCGCGAAGGGCCGATACCCGCCGTTCGACGGGGCCCTCGGGCCTTACAATGAGTGGATCTATCCGATCCGGAGCAACGGGGACGGTCCATGAGCGGAAGGTGGGGGAGGCTTTTGCGACCTTTCGTCTCGGGCCGCGTGCGACCCGTGGTCGTGGGATGGAGGCTCCGCCGTGCCGGCCTGTTCGATGCCGACTTCTACATCGAGACGTACCCCGATGCGCCCCAGCGGCCGCGTCATGCGGCCACCCACTATGTGAGGCACGGGGCCGACGAGGGTCGACGACCGAACATCGTGTTCGACTCCCGGTACTACCTCGAGTCCAACCCGGACGTGGCCGACGGTGGGGCCAATCCGCTCCTGCACTACCTGTTGGCCGGCGCCCGTGAGGGGCGGGATCCGGGTCCCGAGTTCAGCACCACGTGGTACCTGTCCAGCAACCCCGATGTCATCGCCTCGGGGCGGAATCCCCTGGCGCACTACCTGGCCAGCGGTGCCGCCGAGGGGCGTCCGCCGCGTCCGCTCTCGAGTGTGTCGGTCTCCTCGGCCGATACGGTGCCGGCGACACGACCGACCGAGACGGAGTGGGACGCCGTCGGATGGACACCGTCCGCCGACCCCGTGGTGGACGTGGCCGTTCCTGTCTACGGGGGTGAGGATGTCACCCTCCGTTGTCTCTACAGCGTCCTCGCCTCGGGCAACACCACTCCGTACCGCCTCTTGGTCATCGACGACGCGTCACCGGAGCCGGCGCTCTCCACCGCCGTCCGGGCGCTGGCCGTGCGCTTCGGATTCGATCTGGTCGAGCACGACGCCAACAGGGGGTTCGTCCGGTCGGCCAACGAAGCGATGGCGGCCGACGCGTCGCGCGACGTCGTCCTGCTCAACTCCGACGCCGAGGTCTACGGGGACTGGTTGGACCGTCTGCGGGCAGCCGCGCAGAGCGATACGGATGTCGGGACGGTGACGCCGTTCACCAACAACGGGACCATCTGTTCCTATCCGCGGCTGGCGGTCGACAACCGCGAGAAGCTCGAGCTGTCCGACACCGAGCTCGACGGCCTGTTCTCGTCGGTCAACCGGGCGGGCCTCGTGGACATCCCCACCGGCGTCGGTTTCTGCATGTACATGACGCGGGCCTGCATCGAGCAGACGGGACCCTTCGACGAGGACGCCTTCGGCCGCGGTTACGGCGAGGAGAACGACTTCTGTCTGCGGGCCGCCGCCGGCGGGTGGCGCCACCTGCTGGCCGCCGACGTCTTCGTCCGGCACCACGGCGAGGCATCGTTCGGTGGCGACTCGTCCACCCTCGTGCGGGCCGGGCTCAAGGTCCTGAACGACCGGTACCCGGGCTACGACCGGACCATCCAGGAGTTCATCGGGCGCGACCCGATCGGGCCCTTCCGCCGGGCGGTCGACGTCGCCCGCCTGCAGCGGCTGCGCGCCGGGCGGCCCACGGTGGTCTTCTTCACCCACGGCATCGGGGGCGGCACCGAGCAACACGTCCGGGACCTGGCCGGGCTCCTTCAGTCCCAGGGGGTCTTCTCCGTCCTCCTCCGGCCCGACCGTCACGCCCGGATCGGCGTCCGCTGTCTGGAGGCGGGCGATCTGCCCAACCTGAGCTTTCCGGCCCCCGGTGGCCGACCCGATGACTCGCTCACGGAGTTCCTGGGCGATGTCGGCGTCCTCCACATGCACGTGCACCATCTCCAGGGATTCGGCGAGGCGACCGCTCCGTGGATCGGCGACGCCGCCGCCCGCCTCGGCGTGGCCTATGACGTCACCCTGCACGACTACATGCAGATGTGTCCGCGGGTGACCCTGGTCCACGCCAGCGGGAGGTACTGCGGCGTGGCTCCGACGGCGGTGTGCCAGGAATGCGTGACGTCGGGTTCCTCGCCCTTCGGCGTCCCCGATGTCGCCGCATGGCGGGACCGGTCGGCGGAATTCCTCGACGGCGCCCGTCAGGTCTTCGTCCCGAGCACCGACGCCGAGCGCAGGTGGCGGTCGTGGTTGCCGGACCGGACGTTCACGGTCCGGCGGCACCCGGAGCCGACCGCGGCACCGAAGGCCCGGAGGGTGCTCGGGCGCCTGGCCCGCGAGCCGCTCGGGGTGGCGTTGATCGGAGCCCTGAACGAGGCGAAGGGGTGCGACGTGCTTGTCGCCTGCGCGCGCGACGCCGTCACCCGGGATCTGCCGATCTCCTTCGTCGTCGTCGGCTACACCAGCCGGGACGAGTCGTTGCACCGGCTCCCGAACGTCACCGTCACCGGACGGTTCGAGGGAGAGGACCACGCCCGGGAGCTCCTCCGGGAGCACCGCTGCGGCGTGGCCTGGTTCCCGGCCATCTGGCCCGAGACCTTCTGTTTCGCCCTGTCCATCGCCCTGGACGAAGGCCTCTTCCCGGTGTCGTTCGACCTCGGCTCACCGGCGGACCGCATCCGGGAGCAGGGCCGGGGCGTGGTCATCCCCTACGAGCTGATGGGGCAGCCGGCGATGATCAACGAGCTCCTGTTGGATTGCGCGTGGCCCGAACAGACGCTGCGGCCCCGGGAACTGGCCGAGTACCCTTCGATCCTCGACGACTACTATGGGTTGTCGGTCGGAGTCGAGGCGGCTCGGTGAGAGCGTGACCCCGCAACCGGGTATGACGGTCCAACCGAGTGTGACGGTCCAACCGAGTGTGACGGTGGTGATCGTGAACCTCGACGGCGCCGCGTTCCTGCCCGAGTGTCTCGACTCCCTGGAGGTGCAGGAGTATCCGCGGGATCTGGTGACGGTGCTGGTGGTCGACAACGGGTCGACCGACGGATCGGTCAGCCTGCTCGAGACCCGGTATCCGTGGGTGGGGGTCCTGGCCCAGAAGACGAACATCGGCTTCGCCCCGGCGGTCAACGTCGGGGCGCGCGCGGCGACAGGTGAGTGCCTGGTGTTCCTCAACAACGACACCCGGGTCGACCCCCGCTTCCTGGCCGAGCTGACCCGGGCCTACGCACCCTCCGAGTCGGTGATGGCCGTGGGGGCCCGGATCGTGTCCTGGGACGGGAGCGAGCTCGACTTCTTCGAGGGCGGGACCGGGTTGGACGGGATGGCGTCGCAGATCGGATACGGCAGCCCGGCCCGGCTGACCGAGGGCGCAGGCGACCGGGAACTCCTCTTCGCCTGCGGCGGCGCCATGCTGATCGGTCGCCAGACGTATCTCGAGATCGGGGGATTCGACGACCGCTTCTTCGCCTACTTCGAGGATGTCGACCTCGGCTGGCGGATGCACGTCCAGGGACTGCGGGTGGTGGGTGCTCCGGGGGCCGTGGCCTACCACCGGATGCACGGGACTTCGGCACGCTTCCCGTTCCACAAACGGGTGTTCCTCTACGAGCGCAACGCCCTTCTGTGCCTGATCAAGAACATCGAGCACCGGCACCTCGACGACGTTCTACTCACCGCCGTCCTCCTCGCCGTCACCCGGACGGCGGTGCGCGGACGGCTCTCGCCCCGGATGTTCGACATCCGGGAGTCCGGCCCCGGCGCCGACACCATGAGTCTGCCCATGACCGCTCTGGCTCCCGTGGCGGGGATCGTGGATGTCCTCGACAACCTCGACGACATCCTCGACGCCCGTCGGACCGTGCAGGCGGGGCGCCGGGTCCCCGACGCCGAGGTCCTCCCTCTCCTCGGGCGGACCTTCTGGCCGGCCATGACCGACCGGGGCTA
>DATNJD010000298.1:0-4203 GCA_035604075.1 Acidimicrobiales bacterium | reverse complement strand
AGATAGTCCTTGTCCCTCTTGTAGAGCTCCTTGGCCCGCAGCGCCTGGGTCAATTGGTGGACGTAGTTGACCGAGACGAGGTCGTACATGTTGTCCACGCCCATGGCGCGCTCCACCTTGGCGATGCCCTCTTCGGTGGGGACGACGATCCTCTTCTCCTCGTCGACCTCGTAGTCCTCTTCGGCGACGAGCGTCCGGGCGAGGCCGGCGAACTGGTAGTACAGCTTGGCCGACTCGCTGCCGGGGCCCGAGATGATGAGCGGGGTCCGGGCCTCGTCGATGAGGATCGAGTCCACCTCGTCGACGATGGCGTAAGCGTGGCCGCGCTGCACCATGGCGTCGCGGGCGCGGGCCATGTTGTCGCGGAGGTAGTCGAAGCCGAGCTCGGTGTTGGTGCCGTAGGTGATGTCGGCGGCGTAGGCCTCGCGCTTGTCCTCGAAGTCGGGGATCTCGGGACTGACGCGGCCCACCGTCAAACCGAGGAATCGGTGGACCTGGCCCATCCACTCGGCGTCACGGCGGGCCAGGTAGTCGTTGACGGTGACGAGATGGACACCCTTCCCGCCGAGGGCATTCAGGTAGACGGGCAGGGTGGAGACGAGGGTCTTGCCCTCGCCCGTCTTCATCTCGGCGATCCAGCCGAAGTGCAGGGCCATGCCCCCCATGAGCTGGACGTCGAAATGGCGCTGGCCCAGGATCCGCCAGGCCGCCTCGCGGACGGTGGCGAAGGAGTCGATGAGGAGGTCGTCGAGCGTCTCCCCGCGCTCGATCCGCTCCTTGAACAGCACCGTCTGGTGGGCGAGGTCCTGGTCGGACAACGCCTCCATGGCCGGCTCGAGATCGTTGACGAGAGGGACGAGCTCGGCGAGCCGGCGGACCTTCTTTCCCTCACCGGCGCGCAGAGCCCGCGCGAAGACGCTCATGAAGTAGGGAGTCTACCGCCGGGCCATGGCCGGCCAGCGTTGCCCGTCAGGCGGCGTTGCCCGTCAGACAGGGTGACCGGTCCGGCAGCGTTGCCCGTCAGGCTTCGGCGATGGTCCGGGCGTGGCGGGGATGGGAGCGGCCCACGAGCTTGCCCTTCAGCCGCTCGACCTGGTGCTCGAGCTTGTCCACGACGAGATCCACGGCCACCGGGGCTTGGGCGGCGGCGGCCCTGGCCCGCACCGTGTGGCCGTGGCCGGTCATGGTGACCTCACAGACCTGGCGGGTGACGCCGGCGTTGTCCCGGCCTTCGGTGATCCGGACCTCGGCCCGTTCGAGGACCGGGGTGATCCGGGCCAGCCGGGCCACTTTGGCCTCGGCCAACGACCGGACCTCGTCGGGGACCGTTTGCTTGCGTCCGAGCACAAAGACATCCACAACCGCACCTCCAGCGCTCGAGCTCTCTGTTCGAAGCTTTCAGTTCCTTGCTTTGCGGGCCGCGTCCGGCTGACCTGGTCTTTGTCCCCACACTCGCCTGCAGAGGGGGTGGCCCGCCGGGTCGCCGGCGACGGCGAGGTGCCACGAGGTCACCGGGGGCCGTCCGGCGGTGACCCTGAAGGCCGGCTTCGCCCCTTCTCCACCGGGCGCCGAGAGTCGGCACCTCGATGGGCAGGGCTTACTTCTAAGTCGCACCATGCTCAGCAACCACGAGTTGCCTTACGTGGGTCGTTTCGCCTGCGACTGGCTTCGACTTGCAACCACAGACCCGGACGCAGCCCACACTCTGATGGTACGCCCGTGGGGCGGCGAAGTCCCGGAGTTGCGTGATCTTTGGCCGGGGGGTGGGGGGACCCCCCGAAGGCTCAGGTGCCGGTCTCCCACGAGCCCAGGTACTGCTCCTGGGCCGGGGTGAGGCGGTCGATGGTGACGCCCATGGTCTCGAGCTTCAAGCGGGCGATCTCGGCGTCGATGGCCCGGGGGACGTTGTAGACCTTGGGCTCGAGGGTCTTCGAGTTCTTCATCACCCATTCGGCCGCCAGGGCCTGGTTGGCGAAGGACATGTCCATGACGTCGGCGGGGTGGCCCTCGGCGGCCGAGAGGTTCACCAACCGGCCCTCGGCGATGACGAGGACGCGCTTGCCGCGGACCTGGAACTCCTCGACCATGGGCCGGACGTGGCGGCGCTGTCCCTCGGACAGCCGGGCCAGGGCGACGAGGTCGATCTCGACGTCGAAGTGACCCGAGTTGGCCACGATGGCGCCGTCGGGCATGCGCTCGAAGTGCTCGGCCCGCAGGACGTCGCGGTTGCCGGTGACGGTGATGAAGATCTCACCCTCGGCCGCGGCGTCGTCCATGGACTCCACCCGGAAGCCGTCCATGACCGCTTCGAGGGCCCGCAGGGGATCGATCTCGGTGACGATGACCTGGGCGCCGTGACCACGGGCCCGGGAGGCGACGCCCTTGCCGCAGTAGCCGTACCCGGCGACGACGATCTTCTTGCCCGCCAGGAGGACGTTGGTGGCGCGGATGACGCCGTCGAGGGTGGACTGGCCGGTGCCGTAGCGGTTGTCGAACATGTGTTTCGTGTCGGCGTCGTTGACGGCGACGATGGGGAACTTGAGCGCCCCCTCGTTCTCCATGGCCCGGAGCCGGATGACACCGGTGGTCGTCTCCTCGGTGCCGGCGATCACCTCGGGCACCTGGCCGGGACGCTGCTGGTGCAGGCGCGAGACGAGGTCGCAGCCGTCGTCCATGGTCATGGTGGGGTGCAGGTCGAGAACGGCGTCGATGTGGGCGAAGTAGGTGTCGGTGTCCTCGCCGCGGACGGCCCAGGTGGAGATGCCTTCGTCGCGCACGAGCGAGGCGGCCACGTCGTCCTGGGTCGAGAGCGGGTTGGAGGCACAGGCGAGGACGAGGGCGCCTCCCGCCTTCAGCGTCCGCAGCAGGTTGGCCGTCTCGGTGGTGACGTGCAGGCAGGCGGCGGCGATGACGCCCTCGAGGGGGCGCTCCTTCGTGAAGCGCTCCCTGATCGACTGCAGGACGGGCATGTTGGAGTCGGCCCAGGCGATGCGCTGGTGGCCGAGATCGGCCATTCCCAGATCGGCGACGTCGTGGGCGGGGGTGGGCGTGGGCATGGACCGAATCCTGGCAGATGACGGACGGCCCGGCGAACCGTCAGGCGCGGCGCAGACGCTCCTTGAGCTCGGTCAGGACGGGGACGGGGCCGGGGTCGACGCCTTCCTGGGCCGCCAGGTGCAGGGAGACGAAGTCGCCCACGAGGATCAGATCGAGGAGCTGGGCCAGATCACCCTCGCCCTCGGCCCTGACCTCCACGACGTCGGCCACCACCTCCCGCAGGAGCTCGGCCACGAGGTCGAAGCGGCGGACGACCTGGGGGTGCTCGGCGTCGTGGCGGAGATTGACGAGGGTGATGATCTGGCGGGTGACGTCGCCGTTGCACCCCCAGCCGGCGATCTCGTTGTGGCAGATCTCGGGATAGACGCCGAAGAAGGCCGGCGTCTTGGCGTTCTCGTTGATCTGGTTCTTCCATCGCAGCGCGGCGGCGGTGCCGAGGGCCTCGGCCCCGTGGACGAGCGGGATGGTCCGGCCCAGGGTGCGGGCGAGCCTCTCGGCCCGGTTGCCGGGGCCGAGGAGGGTGTCGCGGCGACGGCGGAGCTGCTCGACGGCCAGCTCCACCCAGCGGCCGGCGCCGGGGAAGAGGCCGATCTCCTCCAGGACGATGAGCGGCGGGATGGCCATGGCGCCGAGGGCGGCCCGGGGTTGGGGGATGTCGCTGCGAACGGGGACCGATGGTGAGCCCCAGACCTCGGCCAGCCGGCCCAGCTCGCCCCCCGCGGTGACGACGACCAAGTTGGCCCCGGCGGCGGCGGCCTCTCCCGCCGCCTCCACCGTCTCTTCGGTGTCGCCCGAGAAGGAGAGGGCGAAGACGAGGGTGCCGGGGCCGACGAAGTCGGGCAGGTCGTAGGACTTGACCACCACGATGGGGACGGGCAGGAAGGGTCCGGCCACGGCCACCATCAGGTCGCCGGCGATCCCCGATCCCCCCATGCCGAGGACGACGACCTGCTCGACGTACTCGTGGTCGGGCAGTCCCTCGAGACCGCGGGCCACCACGGCGGCCTCGGCCACCTGCTCGGGCAGGCCGGCGGCGGCGGCGAACATGCCGAGGCTGTCGAGGGCCCCGGCCGGGGCGCCGGGAGGGGCGGCGGGCGTGGCCGGTGAGGAGACCTCGGTCATCGGCTCGCCGCCGTCGGGCCGGGG
>DATNJD010000297.1:0-5727 GCA_035604075.1 Acidimicrobiales bacterium | reverse complement strand
GACGACCAGGGGTGCAACCGCCACCACAGCGGCCACGAGCACAGCACCCCCCACCCGGCGCCACGTCATCGACGGCCCTCGCCGCGTCTTCTCCGCTCCCGCCCGGGGCGCGACCTCAACCGAAGCGGCCATGGACATAGTCCGAGGTTCGGGCGTCGCTCGGGTGGGAGAAGATGAGCTCGGTGGGTCCGGCCTCCACGATCCGTCCCGGTTCGTTCTCGGCGGCCAGGAAGAAGGCACACTGGGCCGAGACCCGCTGCGCCTGCTGCATGTTGTGGGTCACGATGACGACGGTCACGTCACCGGCGATCTCCCTGATCGTCTCCTCCACCCGACGGGTGGAGGTGGGGTCGAGGGCGGAACAGGGCTCGTCCATGAGCAGCACCGACGGCCGCACGGCCAGGGCCCGGGCGATGCACAGCCGCTGCTGCTGACCACCGGACAACTCGCCCCCCAAAGCCTTCAGCCGGTTGCGGACCTCGTTCCACAGTCCGGCCTTCACGAGCATCTCCTCCACCACGCTGTCGGCGTCGGCCACCCGGATCCCCGAGAACCGCAGCCCGGCCAGCACGTTGTCGTAGATCGACATGGCCGGGAACGGGTTCGGCTTCTGGAAGACCATGCCGATGCGGAACCGGGTGGCCGTGGCCCGCTGCTCGGTGCCATAGATGTCGACCCCGTCGAGCTCGACCGACCCGGCGAACTGGGCCCCGGGCACGGCCTCGTGCATCCGGTTCAGGATTCGCAGGAACGTCGACTTCCCGCACCCCGACGGTCCGATCAGGGCGGTCACCACCGACCGCTCCATCATCAGAGACACCCGGTCGAGCACCAGCCGGCCGCCGAACCAGGCGCAGATGCCCTTGGCCTCGAGCCGGGCGGCGCGGGCTCCGGCAACGGGCGGTGGCGCCAGCGTGGCCGTGCCCGCCCCCGCCGCGCCCGACGACAGCGCCGTCGACCAGTCTTCTTGCGTACTCATGTCGCCACCTGCTTTCGCCCCGCTCGGCGGAGTCGTCCGGTACGGCGTGAACTCCCGAGCACTCGGGCCAGGGTAAAGAGGAACAAGACGATGCCCACGAGCACCAACGCGGCGGTGTAGGCCAGGGTGATGCGCGACTGGTAGGAGCTCTTCACGTTCGTCCACACGAACAGTGGCAGGGACTCCTGGGGCCCGTGCAGCGGGTTGGCGTTCATGACCTGGTTGCCGAAAATGGTGAAGAGCAAAGGCGCCGTTTCCCCCACCGCCCGGGCCACACCGAGCACCACGGCGGTGAGGATGCCGGTCCGGGCCGTGGGGAGCACCACCGACCACACCGTGCGCCACTGCGGGGCGCCGAGGGCCATCGACGCCTCGCGCAACCCGCCGGGAACGACCTTCAGCACCTCTTCGGTCGTCCGGGTGATGGACGGCACGAGCAGGATGGCGAGTGCCATCGATCCGGCCAGTCCCGAGAAGCCCCGGACCACGGGCAGGTACTTGCTCAGCCACAGGATCCAGATCGAGTAGATGAACAGGCCGGCCATGATGGACGGCAGGCCCGCCATGGCCGTCACCACCGTCCGCACCGTCCTCGTGAACCGCCCTCCGACCTCGTTCAGGAAGACGGCCGTGATCACACCGGCGGGCACGCCGAACATCGCCGCGATCCCCACCTGCTCAAGGGTCCCGACGATGGCGTGGGCGAGGCCCCCCGTCTTGTGCACGCCGGGGATGGGGATCTCGGGCACCCCCTTCAGGTCGTGGACGAACAGGTCGGCACTGATCAGGTGCCAGCCCTTCACCACGACGAACTCGATCATGAAGACGAGGGGAACGGCCAGTGACACGGCCCCCAGTCCGACGGCGGCGGAGACGAGCCGGTCGTTGGCCACGAGCCGACCGCTTAACTGGTAATGCACCGACCAGTACAGGGCGAGGAAGGTGACCACGGTGCACACGACGAAGCCGAAGGGCCCCGACAGCAACGTCATCTGGTCGAAGACGAGCCACATGGCGGCCACGGCGGCGGCGGCACAACCGACGAGCACACCCACGTCCTGCGGCCGCAGGTCCCGCGACCGCCGCGGCGACGGCAGGGGCGGGGGGTTCGTCGTCGGGGGCGTCGTCGGGGGCGGGGTGGGGGCGGGGGGCGGTGGCGGAGCCACCAGGGTGGTCACAGCTCCACCGCGGCGGCACTGCGCGACCGGTTCACGATCCACGACGCGGCCACATTGACGAGAAGGGTGAAGAGGAAGAGCACGAGGCCGGCCGCCATCAGCGCCGCCAGTCCGAGGGACCCACCGGACTCGGCCCGGATGGCGATCAGCGAGGCGATGGTGGAGCCGCCCACCTGCAGGATGTGGAACGGGTTGGTGAAGCTGAGGCTCAAGATGATGGCCACGGCGATCGTCTCGCCCATGGCCCGGCCCAGTCCGAGCATCACGGCCCCGACGAGCCCACCCCGGCCGAAGGGCAGCACGACCCGGCGGATTACGGTGGCCCGGCTGGCGCCGAGGGCCATGGCCGCCTCACGCTCGGCCAGAGGCGCTAGGGAGAACACCTCCCGGGCGATGGAGGTGATGATGGGGACGATCATGAAGCCGACGACGGTGCCGGCGATGAACTGCGACGAGGTGTACAGAGGCGTGGTGGTGTGGAAGACGGGGATGAAGGCCAGGTGCACCGACAGCCACCGGGCCAGCCCCGTCATGTGCCCCGATAAGAAGACGAACCCCCACAGTCCGTAGATCACGCTGGGCACCGCCGCCAGCAGGTCGACCAGGGCGGTGGCGGGGCTCTTCACCCACGCCGGGGCGTACTCGCTGATGAACAGCGCCGAGCCGAGCGAGATCGGCAGGGCCACCACCAGGGCGATCAGGGCCACCATCACGGTGCCGATGAGGGCGATCCGGACGCCGAAGACGGGCGGTCCGTGGGCCGTGGGCTGGGTCTGGAACCCGGTGTTGGTGAGGAATCCCACCCCCTGCGAGCGAAACGCGGGATACCCCTTGATCAGCAGGAAGACGCCGATCAGGACCAGGACGACCAGGGTGGAGAGGCCGACGGCCTTGGCCCCGCCCCGGAAGAGCCGGTCGGCGCCGCTCAGCTGCGTGGCCACCGGGCGCGGCGCGGGCAGCTCGTCGGCCGCCGACAACGCTTCTGTCTCGGTGATGCTCACGTCTCGATCCGTCCCCTCTGACGTCGTGTGCCGTGCTCCTCCCCCGACCCCGACGGCGGGGGGAAGCGGCGGAGGGCCGCTCTCCCGGCGGTGGGGAGAGCGGCCCTCGCGTAGTGGTCGTGCCTACTGGTGCCCGGTGTTTCCGTCCGACGTGGTCACCAGGCAGTAGCCCTGGGGCTCCCCGCCGTTCACGGGCAGCGTGTCGTAGGCGTAGTACGGCGACGAGCTGAAGCTCGAGATGGCCGACGCCGGCGTCGTGACGGCGGCGCCTTCCTCACCGAAGGGCACGTTCTCGTTCAGGCCGTCGAGCGGTAGGAACCCCGAGGCGGTGATGGCCGCCTCGATCTCGCTGCGGTACGTCTGCCCCGTGGTCGGATCCACGATCTGCGCGCCGGTGGTCGAACCGTCGACCGTGTTGGGCTTGCAGATGAAACCGTTCTCACTGGCGAAGTTGAGCGTCGCCGGCGTGGCCACGGGGATGTTCGGGTTGGTCCCGTCCGAGTACACGTTGTACAGGAACTGCAACACCGGGTACGTCCCGCCCAGGATGGTCTGCTTGGTGGGCGCCACCGAGTTGACCGCACCGAGCGCGCTCCCGGCCAGCGACGGCGCCTTGAGCTGCTGCTCGTAGCGGCCGTAGGAGAAGAAGGTGATGGCGTCGGCCTGGTCGCCGTTGGTGTTAATGGCCGCCAGCTCGTTCTGGGCGATGGTGTGCGATCCGGCGTAGTCGGTGAAGGTCTGCTTGCCGGCGTAGAGGGCCTTCTTCCCGTTGTTGCACGTGGGCAGCGTCGCCGGCGGCCAACTCGTCTGAGCGTCGACGTAGGTCTCCGAGTTGTCCGGTGACAAGAAGGCGTCCCACGTCGAGGTGATGGCCGACGACGTGAAGACGCTGTACGGGTCGATCAGATCGTTGGCCAGTGGGCCCTTGGCGCCGACGTCACTCCAGCATTTGTCGGCCCCGCTCCATATGGCCTGCAGCTGGGCCTGGGTCAGCCCCTTCTTGAGCGTCCCGGCGGCCGTCTTGGCGCTGCCCACCTTGGTGTAGACGACGTAGTCGACGGCGCCGGCGGCGTAGGCCACGTAGTTGAGACCCTGGTCGTCGAACTTGCCTCCGGCCCCCGTCTTCGCCGCGTTGGCCGAGCCGGCGAAGTTGCCCGCCGCCGTGGACGTGGTGTGGGTCCCCTGGTTCTCGATCTGGGTGATCGAGGCGCTCGAGCTGATGGGCGGCTCGATCGTCACGACGTCGTTGAGCGGGTTCTCCGAGTACTGGCCCCCGACCGACGGCGGCCCGTAGCCGGCGGGCGGGTCGCCGGCCGGCAGCGAGCCCCCCGACGGGCAGCTGTAGTTGAAGGGCTGGGTCTGTCCCGTGGGCACCAGCTGGTTGCAGCCCTCCGAGCCGTTGTACAGGTCGGCGAGACCCCGCAAGGCGTTGTAGGGCGTGTTGCCGGTCACGCCGATGACGTTGTTGTTGGCCGAGGGCACGACGGTGGCTCCGGCCGGTCCGGCCATCCCGAGCACCATGCTGGCGGCTCCGAGGGCCGCCGCCCCGAGGGCGACCCCATTCCTGCGTCGACGGATCATGTGCACGTTCTTGCCTTTCTCCTTGAGCCGCCCGCGACACGGTGCCGCTCGTGGCCTCCCCTAATAGCTACTATTTCTATCAAATTAACTGGAATAGTCAAGACCACGGCCGTACAAACACCGTTGTGAGGGAGCGATAGGCCTGTGACCAGGGCCTTCGACCACGGGAGGCGGGCCGACGTTGACTGGAGGGGGCGCACACGCCTGTCCGAGACCCGGGAGCGGGGCCGTGAAGATCACCATCCTCGACGACTACTTCGACACCCTGCGTACCCTGGCCTGCTTCGGGAAACTGGCCGACCACGACGTCATGGTCTGGAACGACCACCTCCAGGACGTGGAGTCCCTGGCCGTCCGCCTACGCGACACCGAGGCGCTCGTCCTCATCCGTGAACGCACCGAGATCCGCACCGCTCTGCTCGAGCAGCTGCCGGCCCTGCGACTCATCAGCCAGCGCAGCGTCTACCCCCACATCGACGTCGACACGTGCACCCGCCTGGGCATCGTCGTCTCGTCCGACATGCACGCCGGTTCGCCTTCCTTCGCCACGGCCGAACTGACCTGGGGCCTGGTCCTGGCCGCGGCACGCCAGATCCCCCAGCAGGTGGCGTCGCTCAAGGCCGGGCACTGGCAGATGGGGGTGGGCACCACCCTCCTCGGCAAGACCCTCGGCATCTACGGCTACGGCCGGATCGGGCGGGTGGTCGCCGGCTACGGACGCGCCTTCGCCATGCCCGTCCTCGTGTGGGGCCGGCCCGCCTCGCTCGACGCCGCCCGGGCCGACGGCCACGCCGTGGCCGAGAGTAGTGACGCCTTCTTCGCCGCGGCCGACGTCGTCTCGCTCCACATGCGCCTGGTCGACGCTACCCGGGGCATCGTCACAGCCGCCGATCTGGCCCGTATGAAGCCGACCGCCCTCCTCGTGAACACCAGCCGGGCCGGGCTGATCGAGCCCGGCGCACTGGTGGATGCGTTGCGGGCGGGCCGC
>DATNJD010000296.1:0-11924 GCA_035604075.1 Acidimicrobiales bacterium | reverse complement strand
ACCACCGAAGCCGAGACGAAGCTCCAACACCGAGCCGGAGTCGGCGAAGGCGTCGATGAGACCACGGACGTCGTAGGCGCGACGGCGGTCCTCCGGCAAGACGGTGCGCAATGCCGCCGACCTCTCTTCGTCGTCGGACGCCGCCTGCCGTGCGTCCAGGGCCAAGAGCAACTTCGCCAGTTGCACGGCATGAGCCTCGTCTCGAGCGACGAGGTCGACCGAGCCGGCCTGCACGTGGACGGCCACGGGGCCCACGGCGTCGGGCTCGACGATCCCGAGGCCGCCGCCCTCGATCATCGCCGGTCCGCCCATACCGATCGTGGCACCCTCGACGGCGATGGTGACGTCGCAGCAGCCGAAGAGCGCGGCGTTGCCGGCGAAGCACCGGCCGGCGGCGATCCCGATCGTCCGCACCGCCCCCGACAGGGAGGCGAACGCATGGAACGCCTCGGTGTTGAGCCCGGTCACGACGGCATGGTCCGTGTCGCCGGGTCGACCTCCCCCGCCCTCGGTGAAGAAGACAACCGGCAGGCCTTGGCGCCGGACGAGGCCGAAGAGCCGGTCCTTCTTCTGATGGTTGCGTTGACCCTGGGTGCCGGCCAGCACCATGGCGTCGTAGCTGAGCACCGCCACCGGCGTCGCATCGACCGTGGCGGTGCCGCAGACGAGCCCGTCACCGGGCGTCCTGGCGATCAGGTCCTCGACGCTGCGCCGCTTGGTCTGCGCCGCGTAGGTGAAGCGGCCGTATTCGATGAAGGAGCCGGGATCGATGAGATCGGCCACGTTCTCCCGGGCGGTGCGGAGCCCTCGGCCATGGCGTCTGGCCACCGCGTCGGGCCGGGCCCCGTCCCCGAGCAACCGGGTCCTTTCCATCAACTCGCCCAGTCGATCAAGTCCCTCCGCCGCTGTCGGGATCTCGGCGGCGGCCCCGGGCACCGCCATCGGTGCGAGAAGAAACTCCAAGACGATGGTCCCCTTCTCCACCGGCTCGCCCACTCCGACGGCCACAGAGCTGACCGTGCCGTGGTGGCCGGCAGCAACGGGATATTCCATCTTCATCGACTCAACCAGGGCGACCACGGTGTCGGGGGTCACCGACGCGCCGGGCGCCATGACCATCACGATGGTCCCGACGACGGGCGAGCGGAGCTGGACTACGCCGTCGTCGGACACCCGTGCATCCTAAGTGCCGGCCGGAAGGGGCGGACGGGCTGGCGATCGCTCACCGCGAGCCGGTGCGCCAACGGGCGATCGTTGTAGCCTCCGATCGATGCCCAAGACAGTCTTCCTCGGTGCCGGCAGCACCGTGTTCGCCCGCAACCTACTGGGCGACATCCTCGGCCACGAAGAGCTGGCCGACTCCGAGATCGTGTTGCACGACATCGACGCCGAGCGCCTCGCCACCTCTGAGCTCGTCGCCCGTCGGGTGTGCGAGGCTTTGAAGGCACCGGCGAGGATCACCGCCACCACGAATCGGCGCGCCGCGCTCGATGGCGCCGACTATGCGATCAACATGATCCAGGTCGGCGGCTATGTGCCGTGCACGGTCACCGACTTCGATGTGCCCAAACGTTTCGGTCTCCGGCAGACGATCGGGGACACGGTGGGGATCGGCGGCATCATGCGTGGTCTGCGCACGATCCCGGTGCTCCGGGCCATGTGCGCCGACATGGAGGAGCTCTGCCCCGACGTCTGGTTCCTCAACTACACCAACCCCATGGCCATCAACTGCCGGGCCGTCAACCGAAGCAGCCGGATCCGCACGGTGGGCCTGTGCCACAGCGTGCAGGGCACCGCCTATGAGCTCGCCCGTGACCTGGACATCCCGTACGGCGAGATCGACTATCGGGCGGCCGGGATCAATCACATGGCCTTCTATCTCAGCTTCGGGCGCGACGGGGAGGATCTGTATCCCCGCCTGCGGGCTCTCGGTCAGTCCGGCGCCGTCCCCGACGACAACCGGGTCCGGTATGAGGTGCTGCGCCACTTCGGGTTCTTCGTGACCGAGTCGAGCGAGCACTTCGCCGAGTACGTGCCCTGGTTCATCAAACGCGATCGCCCCGATCTCATCGAGCGTCTCAACATCCCGCTCGATGAGTACCCGCGTCGCTGCCTGGCCCAGATCACCGACTGGGAGGGGGAGCGGGCCCGGCTCGAGGGCGACGGCGCTATCGACGTCCGGCCGAGCTTCGAGTATGCGGCCACGATCATCCGGAGCATCGAGACGGCCAAGCCCCGGGTCATCTACGGCAACGTCGCCAACGACGGGCTGATCGACAACCTTCCCGCCGGCTGCACCGTCGAGGTGCCCTGTCTCGTCGACGGCAACGGTGTGCAGCCGACCCGGATCGGTCCCCTGCCTCCGCAGATCGCCGCGCTCATCACGACCAACGTCAATGTCCAGGAGCTGACGGTCGAGGCGGCACTGACCGGGCGGGTCGACCACCTCTACCACGCCGCCATGCTCGATCCGCACACAGCGGCCGAGCTCGATCTCGATCAGATCACGACCCTGGTTGACGCCTTGTTGGCCGCCCACGGCGATTGGATCCCCCCAATGCGGGGGTGATCATTTCAGCGTTCCCGATCTCATCAGACGGTGGCCGCCTCGGGCAGGAGCGCGAGAGACGTCATCGTCCGCGTGCACGCCCGGGCCGCCTCCTTGCCCTTCAGCTCGAAGTGGGAGGAGAAGAACGACATGTGCTGGTCGTGCTCGTGAAAATGATGCGGGGTGAGGACGGCGGAGATGACGGGAACATCGACGTCGAGCTGGACCCGCATGAGGCCACTGATGACCGCCTCGGCCACGAACTCGTGGCGATAGATGCCACCGTCGACGACCAGGCCCGCCACCACCACGGCCGCGTAGCGGCCCGTGCGCGCCAACCGCTTGGCGTGCAGGGGGAGCTCGAAGGAGCCGGCCACCCGGTAGAAATCCATCCGGTCGGGGGTTGTCCCGAGCGCGGCCATCTCCTCGGCGAATGACAGGCGGCAGCGGTCGACGATCGCCTCGTGCCATGACGATTGGACGAAGGCAATCCTGGGCACCTCTGGTGCGGTCATAGGCCCGATTCTAGAACGTGTTCTACTTTCGTTCAAGGCCCGGGCGAGAGTGTTTTCGTCAGCCCGGCCGGTCGCGTCGCATGGAGACCGGCTTCGTCCACCAGCGGCCGCTGAAACGCCAGGCCGAGACCGACTGCTCGGGGGCGGCGGGCACCGGTCGGGGCCACGCTTCCTCCACGGCGGCCATGATGGCGGCGAGGACGGCCGGCTCCGGTGCCGGGTGCACGGACAGGACCTCGGTACGCCCCTCGGGTGTCACAGCGGGACGTTGCCGTGCTTGCGCTTGGGCAGCTCCTCGCGCTTGGAGGCGAGAAGGCGGAGGCTGCGGACGAGGACACGGCGGGTCTCGGAGGGGTCGATGACGTCGTCGACGTAGCCGCGTTCCGCCGCGATGTAGGGATTGGCGTAGCGCTCGGTGTACTCGTCGATCAGCTCGGCGCGCCGCTTGGCCGGGTCGGTCGCCTCGGCCAGCTCCCGGCGGTAGACGATCTCGACCGCCCCCTGGGGACCCATGACCGCCAGTTCGGCGCTCGGCCAGGCGAAGGCGAGGTCGGCCCCGATGGACTTCGAGTTCATGACGACGTAGGCGCCGCCGTAGGCCTTGCGGGTGATGACCTGGATGCGGGGAACGGTGGCCTCGCAGTAGGCGTAGAGGAGCTTGGCCCCGTGGCGGATGATGCCGCCGTACTCCTGGTCGGTGCCGGGCATGAAACCGGGGACGTCGACGAAGGTGACGAGCGGGATGTTGAAGGCGTCGCAGGTCCGGACGAAGCGGGCCGCCTTCTCCGAGGAGTCGATGTCGAGCACGCCGGCGAGGACGGCCGGTTGGTTGCCGACGATCCCCACGGCGCGGCCGTCGATACGGGCGAAGCCGCAGGTGATGTTCATGGCCCAGTGGGGATGGACCTCGAAGTAGTCCTCGTCGTCGACGACCGAGGTGATGACCTTCTTCATGTCGTAGGGCTGGGTGGCCGAGGGCGGCATGAGATCGACGAGCTCGGGGGTCCCCCGGTCGGGGTCGTCGCCGACGTCGACGACGGGGGTCTCCTCCAGATTGTTGGAGGGCAGGAAGGACAGGAGGTAGCGGACCTCGTCGAGGCAGGTCCGCTCGTCGGGGGCGACGAAGGTGGCCACCCCCGACTTGGTGGCGTGGCTCATGGCACCGCCGAGCTCTTCCAGGGTGACGTCCTCGCCCGTGACCGTCTTCACCACGTCGGGACCGGTGATGAACATGTGACTGGTGCCGTTCACCATGAAGATGAAGTCGGTCATGGCCGGCGAGTAGACGGCTCCCCCGGCGCAGGGTCCCATGATCACGGAGATCTGGGGGATGACACCCGAGGCGGCCACGTTGCGGTGGAAGATCTGGCCGTAGGAGTGCAGCGACACCACTCCTTCTTGGATCCTCGCCCCGGCGCCGTCGTTGAGGCCGATCATGGGGACACCGATGGACTCGGCCAGGTCCATGATCTTGTGGATCTTCTCGGCGAAGACCTCGCCCAGGGCGCCGCCGTAGACGGTGAAGTCCTGGCTGAAGACGCAGACCCGCCGCCCGTCGACGGCGCCGAAGCCGGTGATGACCCCGTCGGTGTAGGGTCGGCTCTCCTCCAGGCCCATGCCGTGGGCCCGGTGCCGGGCCAGCATGTCGAGCTCCTGGAAGGAGCCGTCGTCGAGCAGGTACTCGATCCGCTCGCGCGCCGTCATCTTGCCCTTGGAGTGCTGACGCTCGACCGCCCGGGGCGAGCCGGCGTGCAGGGCTTCTTCCTTGCGGGACTTGAGGTCGGCCAGGCGTTGGGACATCGGGTGTTCCATAGACGCCGAGGCTACCTACTCGGAGAGCGCTTCTCGTTCCGCGCCGGCTACTCCTGGACCAGCTCGATGAGGGTGCCGAGACCGCCCTTCGGATGGACGAAGGCCACGGTCGTGCCCCGCGAGCCGGGCCGGGGGACCTCGTCGATGACCTTCCCCCCGCTGTCCTTCACCCGCTGGAGCGCCGCCGCGCAGTCGGTCACCCGGTAGCCGACGTGGTGGAGGCCCTCGCCCCGCTTCTCCAGGAACTTGGCCACGGGCGAGTCGGGGCGGGTGGGGCTGACCAATTGGACGTAGGAGCCGCCCACGGCCAAGAGCGCCTCCTCCACCCCGTCGGACTCGACCCGTTCACGGTGGGCCACGCCGACGCCGTAGGTGACGCGGTAGTGCTCGATGCCGGCGTCGAGGTCGTGGACGGCGATGGCCACGTGGTCGATGGCGGTGAGCAGGTCGGCCGGCGTCGGCCCGTCGCCACCGGGAGCTGCGCTCACGCGCCGTGTCTCCGGAAGACGGTGATGCGGTCCTCGCCCACCCGGGCCCGGAGGTCGGGGTCGTCGATTCCGAGACCTTCGCCCGGCGCCAGGCAGAGAACGCCGATCTTGCCCTCGTGAAGATTGCGGTGGACCTGGAAGGCGGCCTCGCCCACGCTCTCGAGGGGATAGACGGCCGAAAGCAGCGGGACGACCTTGCCCTGGCAGATCAGCTGGTTGGCGTCCCAGGCCTCGCGGTAGTTGGCGAAGTGCGAGCCCTTGATCGTCTTCAGCTTCATCCAGAGGTGGCGGTTGTCGTACTCGATCATGTAGCCCGAGGTGGCCGCGCAGGTGACGATGGTGCCGGCCCTCTTGCAGGCGAACACCGATGCCCCCATGGTCTGACGTCCCGGGTGCTCGAAGACGATGTCGGGGTCGTCACCGACGAGGGAGCGGATGTCCTTGCCGAACCGGCGCCACTCGGACTCGTCCTGGGTGTGCTCGTCGCTCCAGAAGCGGTAGCCGGCCGCCTTGCGGTCGAGGACGGCTTCCACGCCCAGGTCGTGGAGAAGGGCCACCTTGTCGGGGGAGGAGACCACGCCCACGGGGGTGCCGCCACCGTTCAGGACGTGCTGGACGGCGTAACTGCCGAGGCCGCCCGAGGCTCCCCAGACGAGGACGACGTCGCCCTGGCTCATCTCGGCGCCGTTGCGGGAGACGAGCATGCGGTAGGCCGTCGAGTTGCACAGCGCGTTGACGGCGGCCTCCTCCCAGCTCAGGTGGGTCGCCTTGGGCATGAGCTGGTTGGCCTTCACGACGGCCAGGTCGGCCAGGCCGCCGAAGTTCGTCTCGAAGCCCCAGATGCGCTCGTTGGCCGCCAGCATGGAGTCGTCGTGGGCCGAGGGGTCCTGGTCGTCGACATAGTTGCAGTGGACGGTGACCTTGTCGCCGGGGGAGAAGTTGCGGACCAGGGAGCCCACCCTGAGCACGACCCCAGAAGCGTCGGATCCGACCACGTGGTAGGGCAGGGCGTGGCGGGCCCCCCAGACTGATTCGCGGCCCAGCCGGTCGAGGAAGCCGAAGGTGGGAAGGGGCTCGAAGATCGAGGTCCAGACGGTGTTGAAGTTGATGGACGAGGCCATGACGGCGATGTAGGCCTCGTCGGGGGCGAGCTCGGGGACGGCGACCTCCGAGACGTGGAGCGACTTGCGGGGGTCCTTGTCCTCGGAGGCGACGCCGGCGAACATGTCCACCTCGTCACGTAGGACGTACGCCGCCCGGTAGGTCTCCGGGAGCGGGATCGCCGACAGGTCGTCCCCACCGGCCCCGGCCAGGATGGCGTCACGGATGGCGTGCATGGGTGAGCACGATACCCCCGGCGCCGATTGGTTACCCGTGGGTCACTCCGGCTCGACGGGCGGGCCGGGACGGCCCCTAGAATGAGCGCCACCAGGCGGCCCGGAACGTGGCCGTCGACCTTGGTCGGAGGTTCTCATGCCCGGATCCGTCATCCTCGGGGGCGCCCGCACCCCCATCGGCAAGCTGTCCGGCGCCCTGGCCGGGTTCAGCGCCATGGACCTGGGCGGACTGGCCATCGCCGCCGCCCTCGAGCGTTCCGGCGTCTCGCCCGACCGGGTCGACTACGTCTTCATGGGCCAGGTGCTGCAGGCCGGGCAGGGGCAGATCACGGCTCGGCAGGCGGCTGTGAAGGGCGGGATCTCCATGTCGGTCCCGGCCACCACCATCAACAAGGTGTGCCTCTCCGGACTGAACAGCATCTTCCTGGCCGACCTGATGATCCAGGCGGGGGCGGCCGACATCGTGGTGGCCGGGGGGATGGAGTCGATGACGAAGGCCCCCTACCTGCTGCCCGGGGCCCGGGCCGGCTACCGGCTGGGCGACGGCGAGCTGGTGGACTCGATGATGTACGACGGCCTCTACTGCCAGTTCGACCACTGCGCCATGGGGCTCTCCACCGAGCGCTACAACGCCGCCGCCAAGATCAGCCGGCAGGCGCAGGACGCCTTCTCCGCCCTGTCGCACGAGCGGGCCGCGGCCGCCATCAAGGACGGCCGCTTCGCCGACGAGATCGTCCCCGTGTCGGTGGCCCAGCGCAAGGGCGACCCCATCGTGGTCGACACCGACGAGGGGGTGCGGCCGGGGACGACGGCCGAGTCGCTCGGGGCGCTCAAGCCCGCCTTCGACAAGGAGGGCACCATCACGGCCGGGAACGCCAGCCAGATCTCCGACGGCGGCGCCGCGGTGATCGTGACCTCGCGGGCGACGGCCGACTCCCTCGGTGTCGCCCCTCTGGGCGAGGTGCTCGGCTACGGGCAGGTGGCGGGGCCCGACGCCTCCTTGCTCGTGCAACCTGCCAACGCCACGAAGAAGGCGCTGACCCAGGCGGGCCTGACGGTCGGCGACGTGGCGCTGTTCGAGATCAACGAGGCCTTCGCCGTGGTGGGCCTGGCCTCGATGGCCGACCTGGGGATCACCGAAGAGATCACCAACGTGAACGGGGGCGCCGTTGCCCTCGGTCACCCCGTCGGGATGTCGGGCACCCGGCTGGCGCTGACGCTGCTGCACGAGCTCAAGCGGCGCGGCGGCGGGGTGGGAGCGGCCAGCCTGTGCGGTGGGGGCGGGCAGGGCGACGCCCTGGTCGTCCGATCGCTCTCCTGAGCGGGTCCTGAGGCCGCCGCGATCGGACGGGCACTGGACGGCCGGTCGGTCCCGGGCCGTGTCGATACACCTCGGTACTATGACTTCGACCCATGATCGAACGATGACCGGCCGCCGGAAGCCCACGTCCACCTCCGCCTTCGGCGTGGGCCGGCGCGAGAGCCACGACGCGAGCGGCTTCTACGACCGGTTCACCGCCCCCGTGCTGAGCGGTGACGACACCGTTGTCCGCTCCCCCATCGGGGAGAAGCCCATCCTGGGCGACGCCCGGAAGATGGACGAGGTGGAGGACGGCTCCGTGGCCCTGGTGGTGACCTCGCCGCCGTACTTCGCCGGCAAGGAGTACGAGGAGGCACTGGGCGAAGGGCACGTGCCGGCCAGCTACTTCGAGTACCTGGCCATGCTCGAGGCGGTCTTCGCCGAGGCGGTGCGGACGCTCGAGCCCGGCGGACGGATCGCCGTGAACGTGGCCAATCTGGGGCGCAAGCCCTACCGGTCGTTGTCGGCCGACGTGATCGGGATCCTGCAGGATCGTCTGGGGCTGCTGCTGCGCGGCGAGGTGATCTGGCTAAAGGCCCGCGGGGCGAGCGGGTCGTGCGCCTGGGGCTCGTTCCAGAGCCCGGCCAACCCGGTGCTACGCGACGTGACCGAGCGGGTGGTGATCGCCAGCAAGGGCCGGTTCGACCGGGCCCTGACGCGCCAGCGCCGGGCGGCGGCCGGACTGCCGTCGGAGATCTCGGTGTCGAAGGACGAGTTCATCGAGGCGACGACCGACGTGTGGGAGATCGGGGCCGAGCGGGCCACCCGGGTGGGGCACCCGGCCCCGTTCCCGGTCGAGCTCCCCCAGCGGCTGATCGAGCTCTACACCTACCGCGACGATCTGGTGCTCGACCCCTTCATGGGATCGGGCACGACCGGGGTGGCCGCCGTCCGGACGGGACGGCGGTTCGTGGGCTACGACACCGAGACGGCCTACGTCGAGATCGCCGAGCAACGGATCCGGTCCGAACAGGATCTGAGGATGCACGCTGCCGTCGCCGCCGAGGGCCGGCCCCGCAAGGGTCGGCGTCGCACGGCGGCCGCCGCCCGGTCGACGGTGGCCGATGGCACGGAGCTGCTCGCCCGGGCGAAAGACGAAGGGCACAAGGCGCGGGAGCTGGCCGCGCACCTGCTCGAGCACTGTGGCTTCAGCGACGTGGCCCCCGACGTGCGCGTGGGCAACGGCATCGAGGTCAGCTTCTCCGGTGTGGACCGCACCGGGCAGACGTGGTACTTCGACGTCTCGGGGGCGTTCACGAGCACGCGGGCGGGCCTGCGCCGGGCCGACACATTGTGGAAGGCACTGGGAAAGGCGGCCGTGGTGCATGCGTCTCATCCCGAGACGCCTTTTGTTCTCGTGACCACCGATGCCCCGGCGGCGGGGAGCTCGGGCGACCACGCGTTGAAGGCGGTCACCGGCAGGGACCGGAGGCGCGGGCCGAGCGCCGTCTTCGACGTGATCGAGTTGGAGTCGGCCGACTGTCACGGCCGTCTGCGCTCCTACGCGGCAAAGGGGCCCCGCGCGGCGCGATGAAGCCGCGTCACCGATGAGGTCGCGTCACCGATGAGGTCCTATGCCCGATGACCGGACAACGGTCACCGAACTGGCCACCGCCCTGGGCATGTTCGGCTATACCGACGTGCGGGCGGCACTGGCGGGGCGGCCCGGAGCTCTGACCATCTCCGACGCGACGTGGGGCCGGCTGGGCGAGCTGCACGGTGCCGGGCGTTTCAATGACGAATTCGCCACCGCCTTCGCCAACGGCCTGGCGTTCGCGGCGGCACCCGACGCCCTCGACGGTCGCCGGCCGCGCCTGGTCGAGTGGACGGGAGGACGTCGCCCGCCGGGCGACGAGATCGCGCCCGTGGACCTGCGGATCGACCACGTCTATCTGGTCAGCTGCAAGTACCTGTCGCGGAACATCGCCAACCCGTCACCGGCCCGGCTGTTCGAGGGCCTGCTGGCGACGGCGGGAGACTGGGAACAGACGGACTGGTACGAGCGGACGGCACCCGACGAGTACCGGCAGCTGTACGGCGCGTGCCGCAAGGCCACCGGCCTCGACGATCTCCCCGAAGACCCGACGGGGCTGTCGGCGGTCGACCGGCGACGGCTGCGACGGGCCCTGCCGGGACGGTCCTATCCGGCCGAGGCGCAGAGCCTCTACGGTGCGTTGTGCCGCCGGGTGAGCGAGGTATCGGCCGAGCGGTGGCAGCAGAACGTGGTCCGTCAACGATCGCAGGAGCGCCAGGCGTGGCGGCTGCTGCGCATCGGCAACGCCAGCTACTTCCTCCTGGGGGCCGATGCCAAGCGGTCGCTGCGGCTGCGGGTGGCCAGTCCCTGGGACTGGCGCCAGGCGTTCGCCTTCCAGCGTCTCGACATCCGGGCCGCCCAGGCCGGGCAGCCGCAGGTCGACTGGACCGTGACCTACCGGGAACGGTCGACGGCCAGGGTGTTGACCGTCGAGGGTCACGTGGAGGTGCGATGGAGCCACGGCCGCTTCGCCCAGCCACCGGAGGCGAAGATCTATCTCGACACCCCCACCGACGAGATACCCGGCTACTTCGCTCTCGACGCCGGGCCCGACCAACCCGAACTCTGGGTGTGACCGATCAGGCCTCCACCTGGCGGCGACCCTCGATGGCACGACCGAGGGTCAGCTCGTCGGCGTACTCGAGATCACCACCCACGGGCAGGCCGCTGGCGATGCGGGTCACCGACAGGTTCATCGGCTTGAGCAGACGGGCCAGGTACATGGCCGTGGCCTCGCCCTCGAGATTGGGATTGGTGCAGAGGATGATCTCCGTCAGACCTTCGTCGTCGAGCCGGGCCAGGAGCTCTTTCACGCGCAGCTGATCGGGTCCGACCCCTTCGATGGGGTTGAGCGATCCGTGCAGGACGTGGTAGCGGCCGCGGAATTCCTGCGTCCTCTCGACGGCGACGATGTCACGGGGATCCTCGACCACGCAGACGACGGCTCCGTCGCGACGGGGATCGCTGCAGATGGCGCAGAGGTCGCCTTCGGCCACGTTGAAACAACGCGGACACAGTGTCGTGTGCTCCTTGACGGCGATGATGGCATCGGACAACCGGACGGCGTCCTCGGGGGCGATCTTCAAGATGTGGAAGGCCAGGCGCTGAGCCGTCTTGGGTCCGATGCCGGGCAGGCGACCGAGCTCGTCGACAAGGGACTGGAGCGACGCGGTGTACACCGCGTCAGACCTCCTCGGCGCCCGGGAAGGCCAGCTTCAATCTCTCCTCGGGCGTGGGGCCGGCCCCGGCCAACCGCGTCTCCGCCGCCAGGACGTGGGGGTCGAGAAGGTCGGGCTGGACCTCGTCGTGCTCGACGGCGGCGTCGGGCGCGGACACATTCGCCCCCGTGGACCTCACCGCGGGGCGCGGCGGCGCGTCGGTGTCCGTCTCCTCGTCGACCACCAACCGCAGAGGGACCGGGATGCCGAAGTGGCCGCCGAGCGCCGTCTCCACGTCGAGGCGGACCTCTTCGCAGTAAGAGCGGTGGGTTTCGTTGGGGAGGGCGAAGACGGCGGTGCCGCCCTCGACGGCGACGAACCGGCCGACGCGGAATCGGGCCCGGGCCCGGTTGGGCAACGACGCCAGGAGGCTGTCACCCCACAACTCCACCAAGGCGTCGCGCGACACCTCCTGGGTGACGGTTGCGGCGGCCGGCGAAGTGACGATTCCGGCCGAAGGCTCGGCCGTCGTGGTGGCCGGTGGCGCGGTGGTAGCCGGTGACGAAGGGGCGGCGATCGGCGCCGGCGGAGGAGGCGGCGGCACTGATCTGCTCCTGGCCCGACCGGCCGGTGACGACGGGGGCAACGCCCCCAGGGTACGGCGGGCCAACT
>DATNJD010000295.1:0-8595 GCA_035604075.1 Acidimicrobiales bacterium | reverse complement strand
TGCGTCGCGGACCGCCGGCAATTGGTACTTCGCCGACGGATCGACGGCCGGGAACGACACGTTGTCGCTCTCGCTCTTCAACCCCGGCCGGACGACGTCGGTGGTCGACGTCTCCTTCGTCACCCCCACGAACGGACTCCTGGCGCCCCCCGCCTATCAGGGTGTCGACATACCGGGCGGGTCGCTCGTGTTCGAGAACGTGGGCGACCACGTCCGCAACGCCTCCGACGTGGCCACCGTGGTGACGACGCTGTCGGGAACGGTGGTGGCGGCCGAGCTTCAGTCGGCCGGCCAACCGGGAAACGGCGGGCCGTCGGTTGTGCTCGGCGCGCCGCAACCCTCACCGGCGTGGAGCTTCGCCCAGAACATGGACGTCACCGGGGCGGACACGATGTTCCATCTCTTCAACCCCACTGGTGAACGGGCCCGGGTGACCCTCACGATCGGACTGCAGCAGGGTGCGGCCGAGCCTCTGGCGATCTCCGTTCCGGCCATGTCGGTCTCCGTGCTCGACGCCGGCCGGGTCACCCGGATACCGAGCAACACGCCGTTCTCGGCCACCTTCTCGTCGCGTGGGGGACCGGGGATCGTGGTCAGCCGTTCCCTGTCGTCGGTGGCCGGGTCGCCCGCACCCCAGGTCGGGGAGGTCGCCGGTGTGCCGGGCGGAAGCGACCGCTGGCTGGTGCCCGCCACCAACGACCCGGCGACGAGTGTGTCGGCGTTGGCTGTCGTCGATATGAGCGCCGCCGCCGTCACCGTGCGACTGGCCGAGGTGTCGGCCACGGGACCGGTTGTGGTGGCCGGCTTCGGCGAACGGCGACTTCGGCCGGGTATCCCGCTCGTCGTTCGGCCGGGCCCGGGTACAGCCTCAGGTACAGCCTCGGCTACCGGCCCCGTGATCGGGGGCGAACCGTTGGTGGTGATGGCCACCGGACCGGTGGCCGTGGCCTGCGACGCCGCGCCCGTCGGCAATGCCGGTGTGGTCGTGTTCCCCGCCCTGCGCCTGCCGTAAGCCGGCGCCTGCCGTGAACCGGCGCCTGCTGTCGGCCGGTGTGCGTCAGTCGGTGTGCGTCAGTCGGTGGGCGCGGCCCCGGGGGACGCGGCGGGCCCGGCGTCGGCCGGGACGTAGCCGCCGTTCGTCTCTGTGGGCGGGCCGCCCGGTGTGGGGGCGGGGGTGGGGGCGTCGGAGGAGGCTGGGGCGTCGACGCCGGGGACCGGCTCCGACGGGGCGAAGTGGGGGACCATGGCGGAGCCGGCGACGTGGACGGGACCGCCGTAGGCGGTGTCGACGAGCCGGCCGACCTCTTCGCCGTCGAGGGTCTCACGCTCGAGCAGTCCCCGGGCGACGGCGTCGAGACCACCGCGGTGACGGGAGAGGAGCTCGATGGCGCGCTGCTCCTGGCGGCGCAGGATCTGGGAGACCTCGGAGTCGACCACGCGGGCGGTGTCCTCGGAGTAGTCCCGGGTGTGCATGAGGTCTTCGCCCAGGAAGACCATGCCCTGGGAGCCCCAGGCCATGGGACCGAGCTCTTCGGACATACCCCACTCGCGGACCATCTTCCGGGCCAGCTCGGTGTTGCCGACGAGGTCGTTGGAGGCCCCGGTGGAGAGGTCGCCGTAGACGAGGAGCTCGGCGGCGCGACCACCCATGCGGACGGCGAGGGAGTCCTCGATGACCTCACGGGGATAGATGTGGCGCTCCTCGATGGGCAGCTGCTGGGTGACGCCCAGAGCCATGCCGGTGGGGAGGATGGTGACTTTGTGGACGGGGTCGGCGTGTTCGAGGACGTAGGCGAGGACGGCGTGGCCGCCCTCGTGGAAGGCGACCCGTTCCTTCTCGAGCTCGGACAGGACGAGGCTCTCGCGGCGCTGGCCCATGAGGACCCGGTCGCGGGCCGCGTCGAAGTCGCGCATGTCCACCTGGTGCGAACCGCGGCGGACGGCGTGGAGGGCGGCCTCGTTGACCAGGTTGGCGAGGTCGGCCCCGGACATGCCCGGGGTGCCCCGGGCCACGATCTCGAGGTCGACGTCCTGGCCGATCCGCTTGTCCTTGCAGTGGACCTTCAGGATGGGCAGCCGCTCCTCCAGGTCGGGGAGGGGGACGACGATCTGCCGGTCGAAACGGCCCGGTCGGAGAAGGGCGGGGTCGAGGATGTCGGGCCGGTTGGTGGCGGCGATGATGACGACGCCCTCGGCCGGGTCGAATCCGTCCATCTCCGAGAGCATCTGGTTGAGGGTCTGCTCGCGCTCGTCGTGGCCACCGCCGAGGCCGGCCCCGCGCTTGCGGCCGATGGAGTCGATCTCGTCCACGAAGATGATGGCGGGGGCCTGCTTGCGGGCCGTCTGGAACAGGTCGCGGACGCGGCTGGCGCCGACGCCGACGAACATCTCCATGAAGTCGGATCCGGAAACGGAGAGGAAGGGGACACCGGCCTCGCCCGCCACGGCCCGGGCCAGAAGGGTCTTGCCCGTGCCCGGAGGACCGACGAGCAACATGCCCTTCGGGATTTTGGCCCCGATGTCACGGAAGCGGTGGGGGGACTTCAAGAAGTCGACGACCTCGGAGATCTCGACCTTGACGCCGGCATAGCCGGCGACGTCGGCGAAGGTGGTCCGGGGACGCTCGGTCGTGTAGAGACGGGCGCGCGACCGACCGATCGACATGATCCCCGACATCTGGCCCTGGGCGCGGCGCGATATCCAGAAGAAGACACCGACGAAGAGGACGAGGATGACGATGGTCGGGAGCCACTGGCCGAGGAAACTGACGGTGTCGGGGTTGTAGCTGAAGTTGGCGGCGCCGACGGCCTTGCGCATGGCGGCGACGTCGGCGTCGGGGGGCGGGGTGCCACCATTGGTGGTGTAGTTCTCCCCGCCGAAGGCGCTGGTGAAGCTGCCGGTGATGACGCCGGTGCCGTTGTTGATCTGGACCGACTCGATCTGATGGGCGGAGACGTCGTGGAGGAAGGTCTTGTAGGGAAGGCTCCGGACCGCCTTGTGCTGGAGCAGGGGCGGGAGGAAGAGGACGGCGATGACGGCGACGATGAGGAGGGCGAAGACCCAGCGCCAGCTCTGATCGCCCGATCCCTGTCCTGATCCGGGCCCGGAACCCGGCTGTCCCCCGGACGCGGGGCCGCCGGCGCCTCCGGGTGTGGGGCGCCCCGGACGTCGATCGGGGAGCGACGGGCTCATTACTCCATGCTAGGCGGCCGGGGCCGCAGATTATGCACAGACGCGCAGCGTGACCGGCAGGTCCGCTGGCTAACCTGGTCCCGATGGCGAAGGGTGCGGCCGGCTCGGAAAGTGACAGTCCGGCCGGAGCGCCACCACGGTCGGTGCTGCCCGTCGAACCGCCTCCGCCACCGTGGTCGGCCGGTTCGAGCCCCGGTGATTCCTACCGGTGGGCCGATGTCGGCCCACCGATGGTGCCGGTGGGTGGCCGTGACGGCGACCAGATCAGCGATGACAGTCCACCTCGGACGGTGGGTGACGCCACGACGTGGCTCTTCTTCGCCGCCGCCGGGTTCATCGCCGGACAGATCCTGAGTGCCGTCCTACTTCTGGTGGTGGCCTCGCTGAACGGTCACCTGTCGGACCTGTCGACGCTGGCCGCGTTGACGGTACCTCCGGCCTGGGTGGTCGTCGGCGGCCTGGTCGGTCTGTGGATCGGCTTCTTCGGTGCCGTTCTCATGGCCAGCCGGCTGCGGGGAACGGGCCGCGTCGTGAGCGACATGGGCCTGCGGTTCAAGCGTGTGGACCCGCTGATCGGGATCGCGGTGGGCCTCGTGGGGCAGCTCGGTCTCGTGAACCTTCTCTATCTCCCCTTCGAGCACTTCAATCCGAGGCTCTCGCACGAGCTGCAGGAACCGGCCCAACACCTGACGGGCGGGTTCCCGGGGCTCGATCTGGCCGTGATCGCGGCGCTGACCGTGCTCGTCGTGCCCGTGATCGAAGAGCTCTTCTTCCGGGGGCTGGTGCTGCGGGGGTTCCTCCGGCTCTTCCGCGGTGCCGGGCGGATCCTCGGTCCGGCCCTGGCCGTGACGACGACCGGGATCGTCTTCGGGCTGGCCCACGGCGAGCTGCTCGAGCTGCTCGGGTTGGCCGCCTTCGGGATCGTCCTGTCGGTGATGGCCTACAAATTCAAGCGACTGGGCCCGGGCATCTTCGCCCACGCCACCTTCAATCTGTTGGCCATCCTCTCCATCGCCTTCCAGAGCACCGTCTTCCTCCCCGGTGCAACGTTTCACTGAGATCCGGCCAGTGAGATCCGGCCAGTGACGGCCAGTGAGATCCGGGCGGTGAGATCCGGCCGGTGAGGCCCGGCCGCCGCCACTAGGGGCCCGGAGTCGGGCACGATGGTTCCCCATGCGCCGGCCGTCCGCTCCGTCGATCATCACGTTCGGGGCCGTCGTCGGGGTGATGGGCGTGGTGCTGTGGCAGCTGCACCCGTCGTTGCTGCTGGAGAACAACACCATCACCGGCGGGGACACCGGTGCCCATGTGGGCCTGGCCGGCTTCTTACGGTCGAACCTGCTGCCGGGCGGCCACGTGACGGGTTGGGACCCCGGCGCCTACGACGGCTTCCCGCTGAACACCTTCTACTTCCCGCTTCCCGATTTCATCGCCGCCGCGCTGAGCTACGTCATCCCGTTCAACATCGCCTTCAAGCTGATGACGGTCCTCGGTTCGCTGCTGCTGCCGGTGGCCGCCTGGCTCTTCGGCCGGCTGGCGGGACTGGAACGGCCCCGGCCGGCGGTGCTGGCCATCGCCACCTTGCCCTTCCTCTTCGACCAGTCGTACACGATCTACGGCGGGAACCTCTACTCGACGATGGCGGGGGAGTACGCTTTCTCCCTCGGCCTGTCGGCCGCCCTGATCTTCCTGGGCCTCGCCGTCCGGGGGATGCGGACGGGCCGGTTCCGGGCCGTCGCCGCCGTGGTCCTGGCCCTGTGCATCCTGTGCCACCTGCTGACCGCCTTCTTCGCCCTGGCCGGGGCCGTCGTCATCTTCGTGCTGGCCGGACCGACCCGGAAGCGGCTGTGGTGGATGGTCTCGTCGGTGGGCGGCGGGCTGCTGCTGATCTCGTGGTGGCTCGTGCCCTTCGTGGCCGACCGGGCCTACTCGACGAGCATGGGGTGGCAGAACGTCGAGCCCACCGTCTCGCTGTTCGTGCCCGGTGGCAACATCTGGGTCGTCACCCTGGCCGGGCTCGGGACGCTCGTGGCCATCGTGGTGGCCGTCACCCGACGGCAGTCGGCGCCGCTGATGCTGGCCGTGCTCGCCACCACGGCCGCCCTCGTCGTCCGCTTCGATCCCCAGTGGCAGCTCTACAACGTCCGCTTCCTTCCCTTCTGGGTGTTCTGCGTCTATCTGCTGGCCGGGTACTTCGTGGGCGAGGCCGGCGCCGCCGCCGCCCAGGGGGTGCGTCGTCTCCGGCTCGCGCTCTGGCGCGACGCCGTCCTGTCGGCCCGGGCGGCCGGTCCCGGCCCGGACCATCCTCCCGGCGGGCCCCGGACGGGCGCCGGATCCTCGGTCCCCGAGAGTCCCGACGTCGTGCCGGTGGGGTTGCCGGTGCCGGGCGGCGCGCCGGGGCCGTTCCCGGTGGCGTGGCCCCGGCCCCGCTTCGCGCCCTGGGCGCCCGGTTCCATCGCCGTTCCCGTGCTCGCCATGCTGGGGGCGCTGCTCGTGGTGGGGACCCCCCTCGTGCCCTGGTTGGACAGCGACATGGGCAGCCTGCTGCACCACCAGTTCACGCCGAGCTCGGTGGCGTCGTGGTCGGAGTGGAACTACGCGGGCTACGAGACGAAGCCCGCCTGGGCGGAGCTGAACCGCGGCATCATCGACACCACCGACCGGGTGGCCCGTACCTACGGCTGCGGCCGGATGATGTGGGAGTACAACGCCAACGAGAACCGTTTCGGCACACCCGAGGCCCTGATGCTGATGCCGTACTGGACGGGCAACTGCATCGACTCGATGGAGGGGGTCCTGTTCGAGTCGGCCTCGACGACGCCGTACCACTTCCTGAACCAGGCCGAGCTCTCGGCCGACCCCTCCGAGGCGGTGGTGGCCCCCACCACGCACCTGCAGTACGGCGGCCTCGACGTGGCCCTCGGGGTGCAGCATCTGCAGCTGCTCGGGGTGAAGTACTTCATGGCCTACACCCCGTCGGTGCAGGCCCAGGCGTCCACCGACCCGGCGCTCACCCTGGTGGCGACGAGCGGTCCCTGGACGTCGCTGTACCAGGGCCAGACGATCACGACGACCTGGAAGTTCTACAAAGTCAGCGACGCCGCCGTGGTGGCGCCGCTCACGAAGACGCCCGACGTGCTCACCGGCGTGGCCCCCGGGCAGAGCACGTGGTTGGCCTCGTCGCAGCCCTGGTACGCCGATCCGGCCACATGGAGCCAGCAGCTGGTGGTGGGCGGGGAGCCGTCGTGGACGCGGACGACGCGCACGGTGGACGCCCCCGCCGGCAAGGCCCTGCCCGCCGTCCGGGTGAGCGACGTGACCGTGGGGACGAACACGCTGAGCTTCCACGTGAGCCGGACCGGCGTCCCCGTCGAGGTGCGGATCTCGTACTTCCCCAACTGGCAGGCCACGGGGGCGAAGGGACCGTGGCGGGCCGAGCCCAACCTGATGGTCGTCGACCCGACGTCGAAGAACGTGACCCTGCGCTACGGCGCCACCGGGGCCGATCACCTGGGACTCGTCCTGACCATCGTGGGGGTCGTGCTCCTCGTCGCCATGGTCCGCCGGCGCTCCTTCGCCGCCGCCTGGTCCCCCCTTTCCAACCTGGCCCGCCGCCGCCACCGCTGAGCCACGGCGCCACCGGTCGTCTCGACGGGTGATCCCCGGGGTGGCTGGGAACGGTCCGAGATAGGTTTCTCTCCCGTGAGTCCCCTCGACGCCGTCTTCAAGGCCTACGACGTCCGCGGCATCGTGCCCGACCAGCTCGACGCCCGCGCCTGCCGGGCCATCGGCTGGGCCTTCGCCCGTTTCGCCGGCGCCGACCGGGTGGTGGTGGCCCGTGACATGCGCGACTCGGGGGAGGCCCTCGCCGCCGCCTTCATGGCCGGTGTCCGGGTGGCGGGCGTCGACGTCGTCGACATCGGCCTGGCCTCGACCGACACCATCTACTTCGCCTCGGGCCGGCTCGACGCGCCCGGTGCCATGTTCACCGCCTCCCACAACCCGGCCGCCTACAACGGGATCAAGTTCTGCCTGGCCGGGGCGAGACCGGTGGGCGAGGACAGCGGCCTCACCGAGATCCGCCGGGCGGCCGAGGAGGCCATGGACAGCGGGGCCGACGCCGGGGCCGAACGCGGTGGATACGAACGCCGCGACTTCCTCGCCGAGTACGCCGAGCACGTCCGTTCCTTCGTCGATCTCACCGCCCTGCGGCCACTCACCATCGTGGCCGACACGGCCAACGGCATGGGTGGCCTCATCGCCCCCGAGGTCTTCGCCGGGCTTCCCTTCAGCGTCACCTGGCTCTTCCGGGAGCTCGACGGGACCTTCCCCAATCATCCGGCCGACCCCATCCAGCCCGAGAACCTCGTCGATCTGCAGCGGGCCGTGCTCGAGCACGAGGCCGACGTCGGCCTGGCCTTCGACGGCGACGCCGACCGGGTCTTCCTGGTGGACGAGAAGGCCGAGGGGGTCTCGGGATCGCTCACCACCGCCCTCGTGGCCCGGGCCATGTTGGCCAAGAACCCCGGCGCCACCGTCCTCTACAACCTGATCTGTTCGAAGGTCGTCCCCGAGACGATCGTCGAGTACGGCGGTGTCCCCGTCCGCACCCGGGTGGGCCACTCCTTCATCAAGGCGGTCATGGCCGAGACCGGCGCCGTCTTCGGCGGCGAGCACTCGGGCCACTACTACTTCCGTGACAACTACCGGGCCGACTCCGGCATCATCGCCGCCATGGTCGTCCTCGAAGTCCTGTCGCGGGCCTCCACGCCCCTGTCGGAGCTCCTCGCCCCCTACCGCCGCTACGCCGATTCGGGCGAGATCAACACCAAGGTCTCCGACCCGGCCGCCTCGGTGGAGGCCGTGGCCGCCCACTACGGGGCGCTGGGGGCGGAGATCGACCGGACCGACGGACTCACCGTCGACGCCGGCGACTGGTGGTTCAACCTCCGCACCTCCAACACCGAACCGCTTCTCCGCCTGAACGTGGAATCGAAGACGCCGGCCGACGGTGAGCGGCACGTGGCCGAGCTTCTCGACCTCGTCGAGAAGCTCTGATTCACTCACATCGCTCCGGCGCACAACGCCCCGAGCCCGACGACACCCAAGAGAAAGGACGCCCGCCATGGCCCTGGACCAGCTCTTGCTGGAGGTGCTGGCCTGCCCCGAGGACAAGGGCCCGCTGCTCTACTTCGCCGACGAGGACAGGCTCTACAACCCCCGGCTGCACCGGTCGTACGCCGTCCGTGACGACATCCCCGTGATGCTCGTGGACGAGGCCACCACCGTCGACGAGGCCGAGCACAGCCGTCTCATGGCCAAGGCCGAGACCGAGGGCCTCGAGCCGACCCTCGGCACCGGTGGCGCCCCGTCATGACCAGCGGCGGCCCCGGCCCGACGGCG
>DATNJD010000294.1:0-14209 GCA_035604075.1 Acidimicrobiales bacterium | reverse complement strand
CTTCCTCGGTCCGGTCATGATCACCTTGTTCACCCGGGCGCTGTACGAGGACACCGTCGACCTGCCCGACGACTGCTTCTTACATCCGGCTCTCTTCACCGACGATCTCGACCGCGAGATCGAGGGTCACACCGTTCTGTGGGGCCCGGCCGAGGTGCGCGGCACCTTCGGTCGACGCAGGATCGTCTTCGTCGAGGCGCCGGGGAAGATCCGGCTCGAGTTCATGGAGCAGCTCGACGACGACGTCGACCTCTAGAAACGAGACTCGAGCCGGGCCGCCATCTCCCGGTAGCGCGAGACCGGAATCAGATGGATGCCGTCGAAGACGCCCGACTCCCGGATCTGACTGATGAGGTCACAGGCGATCTCCAGGCCAGCCTTCGGGTCGCGTTCGATCCGGTTGATGATCGGCTCGGGAACGGCGAGTTGGGGAATGTCGGTGGACAGCTTCCGTGCCATCGGCGCGCTGGCAATCACCATCACACCGGCATAGACCGGTCCCGCAAAGTCCACCGATGCGCGCCACTCCAGGAGCTGATCGACATCGAACGCCACCTGGGTGAGCAGAAAATCGGCGTCGCGTTTCCAACCCGGCAGGGGCTGTAGCCCGGACGTCACACCGAACCGCAGGGCTTCGCCGGTGCCTTCGCCGCCTTCGCCGCCGCCGTCGCGGCGGTCGCGACCTTCGCGACTGGGGGAGAACCGCCTCGCTTCGGTGATCATCGACCGGACGGTGAGGTCGTCCGACCGGGCCCCCGTCTCGGGACGGTCGCCGTAGACGAAGAGGAACTCGTCCACTCCGTAGGCCGCGGCCGTGAGCAGGTCACGTCGGAATCCGAGAACGTTCCTGTCGCGAGCGTTCAGACAGGCGATCGATCGCCCTCCCATCAATGCGACCTCATGTGCCACCGCGATGCTCGAAACGGTGGCCCGGCCGATGTGGTTGTCCGGGATGAGAAAGGCGTCGGCCACGCGGCTCATCACGCCGATCTGATGCCGGACGTGCATGAGGTCCGGTCGGGTCGCCGGCTCGACCTCGCAGATGACCTCGAAGCTGCCGGTCGCCGGGTCGGTCGACGAACGCGTCACAGAGCCGATTACGCCCGGGTCCAGCGGACCGGTGGACCGTGGTCGCCCGAGCGGGCGAGCAGGGTCTCCTGGCCACCGGGCCAGGTGACGGCCGAGACCCCGAAACCCTTGAGGGGGTCGGCCGAAGGCTCCATGCGGGCCCAGACGAGGGGGGAGTCCTCGGTGGCGTCGGCCCCGGCTGCCTCCATGGTGACGGTCAGCTCGTCACGGTCCTCGCTCGTGAGGTACTGGGCGAAGACCGACTGCCAGACGAGCTGGACGGTCGACCGTTGGCGCTCGGCCAGGACGTGGCGGAGCCACGGCCCGGCGGGGGTGTCGTCCACCAGCGGCGGGTACTGCTCGGCCACTTCCAGCGCCGCGCGCATGCGGGCCAGCCGCTTGGGTTCGTCCGGCCAGATGTAGGAGAGCAGGGCCAATTGGCCGTCGCGGCTGGTGGCGTCGATAGGGGCGATGTCGCAGCCCCGCCGCTCGACCACGGTGAGGTGCGATTGGGCGTCGGCGGGATCGTCGACCGGTGTGCCGACCCAGGGCCCCTCGAAGACGAGGGCCGAATCGGGATCGCCGAGCAGAGCACCACTGCTTCGGTAGGCGAAGTGTTCGGCCAGGAGGTTCAGTCCGGCACTGGCCCCGATCTCGAGCAGCCGGACCGGTCGGCGGTAGCGATCGGCCACCCAAAGTAAGACGCCGAAGAGCACGGCCGACCGACCGGGCTCGTTCGTCTGGACACCGCGGCGCAGGACGGCGCCGAGTTCGGCGGCGTTGTCGCGCAGGGTCTGCTCGGCCACCTTCCAGGCGCCCTCGGGCGGGGCGTTGCCGCCCATGCTCGGGTAGTAGCGGGCGAGCTCCGGAGCTTCGCCGCTCAGGACCAGGCGGTGGAGGGCGGCGAGCAGCCGCAGCGCCGGGGCCTGGCCGGCCGGGAGCGGGACGCCGGTGTAGAGCTCGGCCACGATCCCGCCCTGTTCCAGATCGTCGGCCGCGCCTTGCATGAGGGCGACGGACAGGGGCGATCGGCCGTGGCGTTCCATGACCTGCGCGTGGGCCCGGAAGCGGGTGGGCAGGTCGGCCTTGACCGTGTCGAGGTCCCCCGAGCCGGCGAAGTCCCCCGGACCCGACGGAGTGCTCTGCACTCCGACAGTATGGCCTGTGGCGTGTCCGTTCCGTGTGACAGAGCCAAAAGGGGAGGCCAGCATGACCACGACGTTCTCGCACCTCGGGATCTGCGTGTCGGACCTGGAGCGGTCGATGCGGTTCTACTGCGAGGGCCTCGGGTTCAGCGCCGCCGAGTCGCACACCGTGGGCGAGGAGTTCGGCCCCCTGATGGAGCTCGACGGCGTGGCGCTGCGGTCGCAGTTCGTGCGCCGTGACGGCATGGCCATCGAGCTTCTTCACTTCACGTCACCGCCGCAGTCCGGCGACGGGGTCCGCCGGCCCATGAACGCGCTCGGCCTGACCCACCTGTCGATCAGGGTGGACGACGTCCCAGCCGTGGCCGCCGCCCTCGAGGCGCTCGGTGGGACGGTCGTGAGCGGGACGCGGACCACCTTCGATCTGCCCGGCGCCGCGCTCGACTTCGTCTACTGCACCGATCCCGACGGTGTGCGGATCGAGCTGATGCAGCTGCCCGGGTGACAGCTGCGCGGGTGAAAGCCGCCCGGGTGAAATGGGCGCCGTCGCCCGTGCTCGGGTACCGTCGGAACGATGTCGGACGACGCGCGGGCCATCGAGAACCTGATCCTGTCGTACGCCGAGTGTGTCGACGCCGGTGACCTCGAGGGGATGGCCGCTCTGCTGGCCGACGCCACCATCGGGGTGGAGGGGATGGCCGAGGGACTGCGCGGCCGGGAGAAGATCCTCGGGTTGTTCAACTCCACGATCAGGATCCACGAGGACGGGACACCGCGGACGAAGCACGTGACGACCAACATTCTCGTCGAGGTGGACGAGGAGTCGGGCACGGCCACGGCGCGGTCGTATTTCAGCGTGCTGCAGCAGGCGACCGGTCTGGGGCTGCAGACGATCGTGGCCGGTCGCTACCGCGACCGCTTCGCCCGGGGCGACGGCGGGTGGCACTTCGTCGAGCGGCGGTTCCAGACCGATCTGATCGGCGACGTCAGCCGGCACCTGCTGGCCGGCCCCGAGATCCTGGGCGGCGGCTGATCCTGGGCGGCGGCTGATCCTGGGCGGCGGCTGATCCTGGGCGGCGGTTAGCCCGGGGGAACGGGCAGGTCGGTCGGGATCGACTGGGCGAAGTGGAAGACGTCGTCGGGGTCGTAGCGGCGCTTGACGTCGACGAGCCGGGGGAGGTTGGTGCCGTAGTAGGCGTAGGGCCAGTCGAGCAGGGTGGGGTCGATGTAGTTCTGGTAGGCGAAACGGCTGACGAAGGGGGCGAGGGCGGCCGCGCTCTGCTGCAGCCAGCCCTTGGCGGCCGACACCGTGGCGGCAGGGGCGCCGGGTCCCCAGGACGCGCTCGACTGCATGGCGCAGAGCGCGGTGCGGTGGACGAAGGCGGTGTCGGCGGGGGCGACGGTGTTGATGACGCCGCCGTAGGCGTCGAAGACGATGCCTCCGCCCAGCTCGGGCAGCTGCGCCTGAAGGTTCTCGACGGCCCCGACGCAGGCGGCCATGCCGGCGTCGGAGAGAGCCGAGAGGACGTAGGCCGAGGTGGCGGCGAACGACGAACGGGCCAGGGTGCCGGCCGTGTCCCCACCCGTCAGGTGGCACTGGGCCACCGAGAGGTCCTCGCACCCCGCTTCCACGAGCATGGTGTGCAGATAGGGATCGGAGCCGACGAATTGGCTGCGCGGCGGGCCGGCCTGGGCGAGGAAGGGACGCAGAACCGTGGTCAGCGCCGCCGTCGTGCCGACGAAGACGCCGTTTGTGCGGACGTTCAGGCCACCGCTGCCGGCCGACTGGAGCTGGCAGTTGGACCAGAGCTCGTCGGGGGCCGATGACGTCCAGAGCTGCCAGGCACCGAGCACGTCGGCCGCCGCCGGCCAGGGCCAGTTGATCGTGAACAACGAGAGTTCCGGGATGGGGTGCAGCGCAAAGGTGAACGAGGTGACGATGCCGAAGTTGCCCCCGCCTCCGCCGCGGCTCGCCCAGAAGAGATCGGCGTTCTGGCCGGCGTCGGCGGTGACCAGCCGGCCGTCGGCGGTGACCGTGTCCAGGGAGAGGAGGTTGTCGCAGGTGAGGCCGTATTTCCGGCCCACCACCCCGATGCCTCCGCCCAGGGTCAGCCCGGCGATGCCCACCGACGGGCACGACCCGGCGGGTAGGAGAAGGCCGGCGGTCGAGAGCCGGTCGTAGACGTCGACGAGCTGGGTGCCGGCCCCGATGGTCCCCCGGCCGGCGCCGCTGCCGCCGCCGGTGCCGGTGTCGGGGGAGACGGTGTCGGGGGACACGGCGTTCAGACGGGAGACGTCGATGACCAGTCCCGGTCCCGTCGAGTAGCCGGCGTAACTGTGGCCTCCCGACCGGGGCGTCGCCGGCAGGCCGTGGGCACGGGCGAAGGAGACGCAGCGCTGGACGTCGGAGGCCGACGCGCAGTAGGCGACGGCGGCCGGGAGGACGGCCGTGTACGGGAGGTTGTAGACGAGCGTGGCCGAGGCGTACGACGCCGAGGTCGGCAGGACGAGGGAGCCGTCGAGGGTCCCGGCCAGTTGCGACCAGGCGGCCGGGTCGACCGGCTCGGTCGTGGTGGAGAGCGGCGCCGGCGTGGATGTCGTGGACCGAGCGGGGGCGGCCCCTCGAGGGGTGCTGCATCCGGCCACCGAACCGAGGACGGCGGCCGACGCGGTGGCGGTGACCGCCGCCGCCGCATCATGGAGGAATTGTCGGCGGCCCTTCGTGTCACCCACCCCGGTCACGCGCAGGGTCACTCACCGGGTCCCTGACCGTCGAGGCGTCTGGCAGCATGGGGCCCCGAGCATGCCAGAAGGGCGGGCCGATGCGACTCGGGAACATGTACGGACCGGACGCCACCTTCGTCGGGGTGCCCGCCGCCGATCTCGACGACCCGCGTAGCTTGGCCGGGGCGTCGGCGGTGATCATCGGGGCGCCTTTCGACGGTGGGACGTCGCACCGGGCGGGGTGCCGGTTCGGGCCCCAGGCCATCCGGTTCACCGACTACCTGCCGCACGACGGCCGGCGGCCGCACCTGGCGCTCGGGGTGGATCCGCTGGTGGAGCTGGGCGTCGTGGACGTGGGCGATGTGGAGATGCCGGCCGGCGACACCGCTGCATCCCTCGAGCGGCTCGAGCGAGCCGTCGAGTCGGTGGCCCGGTCCGGCGCGGTGCCCGTGATCCTCGGGGGCGACCACACGATCGCCCTGCCCGACGTCACCGGTGTGGCCCGCCACGTCGGGTGGGGCCGGGTGTCGGTGATCCATTTCGACGCCCACGCCGACACCGGTGACACGCAGTACGGGTCGCTGCTCGGTCACGGCACGCCGATGCGGCGACTGATCGAGTCCGGCGCCGCCCGGGGCGACCGCTTTCTGCAGATCGGCCTGCGGGGCTACTGGCCCGGACCCGAGACGCTGGCGTGGATGGCCGAGCAGGGGATGCGGAGCTACGAGATGACCGAGGTGATGGCACGGGGCCTCGACGCCGTGGTGACCGAGGCGTGCACCATCGGCACCGACGACTGCGACGCCGTGTTCCTGTCGGTGGACGTGGACGTCGTCGATCCGGGCTCGGCGCCGGGGACGGGGACGCCGGAGCCGGGAGGGCTGTCGGCGCGGGCACTGCTCGACGCCGTGCGGCGGATCGCGATGGAGGTGCCGGTGGCCGGCATCGATGTGGTGGAGGTGGCCCCTCCTTACGACACGGCCGAGGTGACCGCCTATCTGGCCAACCGGATCGTGCTGGAAGCGCTGTCGGGGATGGCCTGGCGGCGCCGGCGGTCGGCCGGCGAGGTCGTCCGCGACCCCGGTGACCCCCTCCTGCAGGGTCGGAGGCCGGCCGGCTGACACCCCCCCAGGGCAACTCGTTGCCCAGAATTAGAACACGTTCTATTATGAGGGGACGAAGGACGACCCTGGATACGACGAGATCGGCTCGGTCTACGCGCGGCACCGGCGGCCCGACCCGAGGATCGCCGCGCAGATCAACGACGCCCTGGGCGACGCCCGGACGGTGCTGAACGTCGGCGCCGGGACCGGTTCCTACGAGCCGGCCGACCGGACGGTGGTGGCGGTGGAACCGTCCGGGGTGATGATCGGCCAGCGCCGGAGCGGATCGGCACCGGTGGTGCAGGCGGTGGCCGAGGAGCTGCCCTTTGGTGACCGGTCGTTCGACGCCGGCCTGGCCCTCTTGACGATCCACCACTGGCACGACGTCGCCGCCGGGTTGGCCGAGATGAGTCGGGTCGCCCGGGGGCTGGTCGTCTTCACCTTCGACCCGTCCGTGCACCGGACCTTCTGGCTGCTGGAGGACTACGTGCCCGAGTCGAACGCGCTGATGTCGACGAACACGATCGAGCCCGAGGTGGTGGCCGATCTGATCGGCGCCGACCGGATCGAGACCGTGGCGGTGCCGGCCGATTGCGTCGACGGGTTCAACTGGGCCTACTGGCGCCGTCCCGAGGCCTACCTCGACGCCGAGGTGCGGGCCTGTATCTCGGGTCTGGCGTTGCTCGACGACGAGTTGGTGGCGCAGCGCATGGAGAGGCTCGCCGCCGATATCGAGGACGGGAGCTGGCGGCGTCGGTGCGGGCAGCTGCTCGACCTCGACAGCATCGACGGGGGCTTCCGGCTCGTGGTACGGCACTGATCTCGTGGTACGCCAATGATGATGCCCCTCGACGACATCGACCTGACCGATCTCGACCGCTTCGTCGGGGGTTTTCCCGACGACGTGTTCCGGCGTCTACGTGACGAGGCGCCGGTGTGGTGGCACCCGCCGACGGCCCACACCCCCGACGGGATCGGCTTCTGGGTGGTGAGCGGCTACGGGCAGGTGATGGAGGTGGTGAGCGACGCCGCCACCTTCTCCTCGGCCGGGGCGGCCGACGCCGCCGGCGGGGGCACGCTGATCGAGGACCTGCCCTACGGCTTCGCCGCCGGGGTGCTTCTGAACATGATGGACGACCCGCGGCACCAGCGGATCCGGCGGCTGGTGACGCCGGCCGTCGCCCCCCGGGCGCTGGCGCTGCTCGAGGGCGAGCTGCGGGCGCGGACGGGCGCCATCCTCGACGCCGTGGCCGGTCGTGGGCGGTGCGACTTCCTGATGGACGTGGCCGTCGAGTTGCCGCTGCAGGCGACGGCCATGCTGATGGGGATACCGGAGGAGGACCACCACGACCTGATGCGGTGGTCGGGGGCGAGCCTCACCTATGACGACCGCGAGCTCGGGGGCACGAGCTCGGCCGTGCAGGAGGCGTCGGCGGCCATGGCGTCGTACGGGACGGCGCTCGTGGACCGCAAGCGCCGCGAGGGCGGCGACGACATGTTGGCGACGGTGGCCCGGGCCACGGTCGTGGGTGCGGACGGCGACGGCGAGCCGTTGTCGGAGCTCGAGTTGCTGATGTTCTTCAATCTGCTGGTGGCCGCCGGGAGCGAGACCACCCGCAACGCCATCGCGCTGGGGATGGCCGCCTTGATCGACCACCCCGAGCAGTGGGCGGCGTTGCAGGCGGACCGGTCGGTTCTTCCCGGGGCCGTCGAGGAGATCCTGCGGTGGTCGAGTCCGACGCTCTACAACCGGCGGACGGCCACGACCGACACGGACGTCGGGGGCCGGGTGATCCGTGGGGGCGACAAGGTGACGTTGTGGTGGGCGTCGGCTAACCGCGACGAGGAGATCTTCAGCGATCCGTTCCGCTTCGATGTGCGGCGGACCCCCAATCCCCACCTGGCCTTCGGCTACCGGAGCCACTTCTGTCTCGGTGCCAACCTGGCCCGGATGGAGATCCGGATCATGCTCGAGGAGCTGCTGGAGCGGTTCGAAAGCTTCGAACGCGACGGTCCCATCGAGAGGTTCCGGACGAACAAGCACGCCGGGGTGAAGCACATGCCGGTGACCTTCCGCCGAATCGGCGTCCGTTCCTAGCGCATCCAGACCTCTCGGACGCTCCCCGGTTCTTCGCGGATGACCTGGACGGGCCGCTCCACCCAGGTCTCGAGGCAACTGTCGGAGCAGAAGAGCAAGGTGGCGCCGTTGGCGTCGCGTCGACGCTCGTAGGCCGTGGCCGCGGTGAGCGGGATGTGGCAGATCGGGTCGGGGATCGCCCCGGGGTCCGGTTCGTTGAGACAGAGACGGACGACGGTGAGCGTCTGTTCGAGCCCGCGCAGGACGACCTCGTCGGTCGACTGCACCACCGCCCAGGACGGGAGCTCGGGTACGAGCTCGGACAGGGCCAGGACCTCGTCGCCGTCGGCCAGGTCGCAGAGCCGGGCCGCCACGTTGACGGCGTGGCCGATGTAGTCGTCGCCCTCCAGGAGGATGACGTGGCCGATGGCGATGCCGCATTTGACGTTGATCGGCTCGGCGGCGGTGGTCGCCGCGAATTTCAGCTCCAGGGCGGCGGCCAGAAGGGGTTTCGAATCGACGCTCACGAGCATGGCCCCGTCGCCGAGCCACTTGGCGATGCGGACGGCCCGGCGGGAACAGATATCCCTCAAGGTCGACCGGAAGACGGCGATGACGCTGACCGCCCGCTCGTCGCCCTCGGCTTCGGTGAGGGCGGTGAAGCCCGAGAGGTCGACGAAGGCGAATGTCCGGCGGACCCGCACGCCCCGATGATCCCACCGAAGGTGACGGGGAGGCGAAATGGGGAGGGTCGGCTACTGGGACTCCCCGACACAGAGGCTCTCGACGCCGCTCAGGTGGCCGTCGCCCAGCCGGACGACCTCTTCCGGCGCCGATCTCGGCCGCGACCCCGACGCGGGCGTGTCGGGGTCGCTGTCCGCGGGCGGCGATGGACCGGGGGCACGGGGGAAGCCGGTGCTGGCGCTCTCGTCGACGATCGGCACGGCGCACCTCCCCGGGCGTTCGGACCGCCCCTGTGCTCAGGCTAGGCAGGGCGGGTGAACGGCGGGAAACGGTTGCGTTGCCATCATGTGAACCTGGCTCATTCTTCGAACTCGCCGGCGCATTCCTCGGACTCGATAGTGGCGATCTCGGCCAGGCGGGGGACGTGTCGTCCGCCCTCGAAGGTGGCCGTGACGAAGACGTCGAGGATCGTGGTGGCCAGCTCGGCCGCCACGAAGCGGGCCCCGAGGGCGAGGACGTTGGCGTCATTGTGGTTCCGGGCCAGCCGAGCCGTGGTCTCGTCGTGACAGAGCGCGGCGCGCACCCCGTGGACCTTGTTGGCGGAGATGGCCTCCCCCTGGCCGCTGCCCCCGAGGACAACCCCCATGTCGGCGTCCCCGCCGACGACGACCCGCGCCGCCGCGGCGCAGAAGACGGGATAGTCGACCGGTTCCTCGGAGAAGGTACCGACGTCGGTGATGACGTGGCCCGAGGCGGTGAGGTGCTCGGCCAGGACCTGCTTGAGTCGGAAGCCGGCGTGGTCGGAACCGAGGACGATGCGCATGGGCACAGCCAAGCCGCCCGCACGCTCCACCGCAAGCAACGGCGGCGGGCCGGAAGCGGTAGAACTCCCGTATGGCGATGAACCGGTGACGACCGAAGACGGCCGCTGCGGCTGGGCCGACGCGAGCGATGCGATGCGGATCTACCACGACGAGGAATGGGGCGTACCCGTGCGACGGGAGTCGACGCTGTTCGAGCGGCTGACCCTCGAAGGGGCCCAGGCCGGGTTGAGCTGGGCGCTGATCCTCTCCAAGCGCGAGGGCTACCGCCGGCTCTTCGCCGGCTTCGACCCGGACGCGGTGGCGCGATTCGAGGAGGGGGACATCGAGCGGCTGCTTGCCGATCCGGGCATCGTGCGGAACCGGGCCAAGATCGCGTCGGCGGTCTCCAACGCCAGGGTGATCAGAGAGCTGCACGAGGCCGACGAGAGCCTGACGGAGGTCCTGTGGTCCTTCGTGGAGGGCGCGACGGTGCAGAACGCGTGGGCGACGATGGGTGAGCTGCCCGCCACGACCCCGGTCTCGGCGGCGATGAGCAACGAGCTGCGCCGCCGCGGCTTCCGCTTCGTCGGACCGACGACCTGCTACGCCACCATGCAGGCGGCGGGCCTGGTGAATGACCATGTGGTGACGTGTCCCCGCTGGCGGGAGCTCGGCGGGAGCGCGACCGGGTCGGGGCGGTAGGGTCGAAGGCGTGACCGCAGACCCCGATACGTCGACCGGCCGATCCGAGGGATCGGCGGAGGGGAGCGGCAGCGGCGACGCGTCGGCGCCGGGCGCGCCCCCCGGTGTCGTCGACTCCGACGACGAGGTGGTCGACGAGGCGAGCGAGGAGTCGTTCCCGGCCAGCGACAGTCCCTCGTCGTGGGCCGGGCCGCCGTCCGGGTCCTCCTAGTTCCCGCCGTCGGCGGTGAGTGCGATGAAGATCGGCGTGACCGCCTTCCTGACGGACCTGGCGATGGCTCCCGCGGCGTTGGCGCGGGCCGCCGAGGAGAGGGGATATCACTCGCTCTACCTCCCCGAGCACACCCATCTCCCTGTCAGTGGCGCCCGTCCGCCGTCACTCGTCGAGGGTGTGCAGGTGGAGGACTACCGGCGCAGTCTCGATCCGTTCACGGCCCTGGCCGCGGCCGCGGCGGTGACCCACCGGATCCTGCTCGGCACGGGGATCGCGCTGGTCGCCCAACACGATCCCATCGTGCTGGCCAAGCAGATCGCCACCCTCGACCACCTGTCGGGAGGCCGGTTCGTGCTCGGGATGGGCTACGGCTGGAATCGGCAGGAGGCGGCTGACCACGGCATCGACTTCTCGTGCCGACGCGCCATCGCCCGGGAGAAAGTTCTCTGCATGCAGGCTCTGTGGAGCGAGGACGAGGCCTCCTTCGACGGACAATGGGTGACACTGGCACCGTCGTACGCATGGCCGAAACCGGTGCAGAGGCCGCGGGTGCGGACCCTCATCGGCGGCGGTGCGGGCCCCACGCTGTTCGCCGCTGTGGCCGAATACGCCGACGGTTGGATGCCGATCGGTGGAGCCGGGGTGGGTGACGCCCTGCCCGAGCTGCGTCGGGTCTTCGAAGAGGCGGGCCGCGATCCAGAGAGGCTTCACGTGGTCCCTTTCGGGACGGTGCCGAACGGGGGAAAGCTCGAGCATTACGCCTCTCTCGGGATCACCGAGGTCGTCGTCCGGGTTCCGTCGGGCGACGAAAGCGCCATGCTGCGGGTCCTCGACGACTACGAACGGTTCGTCACCTCGGTCTGAGCGCCACCGCCCGGGTCTCCCCGCCGGGTAACTTGGCTGGTTCCACCAGGAAAGGACACCGGGGTATGCGTTCCACGAAACTCTCCGCCCTTCTCGCCGCGACCGCGTTGGCGGTGGTGGCCGCGGCGTGCGGCAATTCGACGAGCCCGGCATCGTCACCGACGACAGGCCCGGCGGCGGCGCCCACCACCACGAGCACGCTCCCGCCCGTTTCGATGCCGACGGCGGCGGGGACATTCGGCACCAGGCCCCCGACGGTGACCGTTCCCACCGGAGCGCCGCCGACGGTGCTCGAGTCGAGTGACCTCATCAAGGGCACCGGCGCCACCGCCACCTCGGGCGCCACCATCACGGTGCAATACGTGTTGGTCAACTACGCGACGGACAGCGTGATCCAGTCGTCGTGGGACAGCATGCCGTTTTCGTTCCTCCTCGGTCGGGGACAGGTCATCCCCGGCTGGGACCAAGGCGTCGTGGGCATGAAGGTCGGCGGTCGGCGCGAACTGGTCATCCCGCCCGCTCTCGCCTACCAGTCGATGGCACAGCCCGGCATCCCGGCGAACTCGACCCTCGTCTTCATCATCGACCTTCTCAAAGTCGGCTGAGTCGGTCGGCGTCGTCGGGGTGGCGTCAGCCGTGGCCGGCGAAGATCGATGCGTAGGCCAAGATGCCGGCGACGTAGGTCTGCGTCGACGGCAGGAGGCCCTTCTGTTGGACCGAGACGAGGCCCTGGTAATAGTCGGCCAGGGCCGCGCTGGCGTTGCCGCCGGTCCGGTTGAGGAGATAGCGGAGGTACGCCGCGCTGAGGGCGATGTTGTCGGCCGCCGACCGCGGGTCGAGATCCGAAGTCTGGAGGATGGAGCTGTTCACGAAGGCCGCAGTCGTCGGTTCGATCTGGCAGACGCCCATGGCACCGGTGGCCGAGACGACGTCGTTCTGCCAGCCCGACTCCCACCAGCAAAGGGCCTCGAGGAGCGAAAGAGGGACCCCCCACACCGAGGCCGAGTGGACGAAGTCCGGCAGGAGGGCCAGGCGGTCCGGGTGGGCCAGCAACGGGGCCGGATAGGTGCCGCCGTCGGCGTCACCGCCGGCCGGAGCAACGGCGGTCGCTGTGGCGACGAGGACACCGGCGGGAAGAGTCAATTGCATGCCGGCGAAGACGACGTTCGGGTTGGTGATGTGGTTGACGGAGGCGAGAGCGGCGGCCGTGGTGCCGTAGTGCGCGGCCAGTGAGGTAAGGGTGTCACCCGGCCGGACGGTGACGGTGCCGCCGGCGACGACCTGCGTCGGGCCCGAAGCCGCCGCTGTGGACGAAGTGGGGAGCTGGAGGACGGTGCCGGCCAGGACCAGGTTCGGATCGGCCAGGTGGTTCACCGAAGCGAGGACGCCGGCGGTGGTGCCGAAGCGCGCCGCCAATGACGAGAGGGTGTCACCGGACCTCACCTCGACGGTGTTGTAAGCGGGAGCCGCGGTCACAGTGGAGGTCGTCACCGTCGTGGCGCCCGGGCCGGGAACGCGCAGGACCGTACCGGCGACGACGAAATTGGGGTTGCCGATGTTGTTGGCGGCGACGAGTGCGGCCACGGTGGAGTGCTCCTGCGACGCAACCTGCGAGAGGGTCTGACCGAGCTGAACGGTCACGGTGGCGACGGGTGCAGGGGCCGGAGGCGCCGGTGCGGGAGTGGAACCGGGCACCTGGAGCACGGTGCCGGCGAGAACGACGTCGGGATTGCCGATGTTGTTGGCGGCCATCAGCGCCGCCACGGTGGTGTGTTCGTCGATCGCCACCTGCGAGAGGGTCTGGCCGGGTTGCACGGTGACCGTGCCGGCGTAGGCGTCGCCGGACGGGAGGATGCCAGCCAGAGCGACGGTGAGGAGAAAGGTCGCCAGAGAAAAGGCGGCGAGGGCGCCACGCATTGATCTCGTTTTCACACCGCGCCGCCTCACTGTTCTCCTATCGGCGCGCCAACCCCGGAAATGAACCCTCCCGGTGGCTCGCGGTCAGGCCTGGCTGGCCCGATGCGTCGAGGACCGGCTCAAAGAGCCAGGACCCACTCCCGGACGACCCCGGCCACCTGGACGTCTTTGCCTTTCAGGCCGTGATCACCGCCCTCGATCCAGATATGGGACACAGGGCCCCGAATGGCCGCCGTGGCCGCAACGAGCTCGTCCGGGGTGCCGAAGGCGTCCCTGGTACCGGAGACGAAGAGGCAGGGAAGTTCGAGGGAGCTCAGGTGCTCCGTCCGTAGGCGGTCGGGCTTGCCCGGGGGATGCAGGGGATAGCTGACGAGGACGAGCGCGGCGGCGGGCAATCCTTCGGCGACGGCCATCGAACACATCCGGCCGCCCATGGAACGTCCTCCGAGGGCGATGCGCGCCGCGGACACACCGAGCTCGGTGGCCAGGGCGTCGGAGGCGGCGACGACGGTGGCGATGAGAACTGGCGGGCGGTCGGGGGCCCGGCGGCCGGCCCGGTGATAGGGGAAGTCGACACGTTCGACGCGTACCCCGTCTGCGGTGAGGGCGGTATCGATGGCGACCAGAGCCGGCTGATCTCGGCCCGCGCTCGCCCCCGGGGTGAGGATGAGTCCCGCCACCGTGGAGGTGGACACGCTGCTTGCCCTAGACGGAGGCGAAGAATTTCATCGCCGCATCGCGGTGGGTGACGATGTCTTCGACGCCGGCATGTCCGCAGCCGGCGATCTCGAGGAACTGGCCGGCCGGAAGCTGCTGCGCCCCCCAGGCCAGGAGACGCGGGGGAAAGAAGAGATCGAACTCGTGGGCCATGACGAGGACGGGGACAGTGGTCTCCGCCAGGGCCTGCT
>DATNJD010000293.1:0-13932 GCA_035604075.1 Acidimicrobiales bacterium | reverse complement strand
CGAGCACGCTCGTCCACCCGTCCATCGAACCGACGCTGCCGACCGAGAGGTCGGCGCTGCGGCCAAGGAAGTCGGCGCACTCGTCGCAGCCCTTGAGGGCGGCGCCGTGGAAGTCCTTCACCGGCTCGTCGACGGCCACGTCGCCGTCGCGGTACTCGACGATCATGCGTCCGTGGATGACGTCGACCTTGCTCACCCGGTCGAGGTCGAGGCCCCTCTTATCGCGCAGCTCGCGCAGCATGAGCGCTTCGTAATCGAAGCTCTTCGTGCAGAGGAGGGCGATGGTCAAGGTGATGGCGTCGACGCGGTGGGCGCCCGTGGGCCACCGGCGCGCCTGCATGGCCCGGATGCCCTGGATCTCGCACGGGGTGCCGACGACGGCCAACCGGGGTTTGGGGGGCAGGTCGTAGCGGCTCAAGTCCAATTCGGCCAGCGCCATGGTCTGGTTGTAAAAGCTGCCCGCCGCCGCAGAGATCTCTTTGGCGGTGGTGGCCACCGTGGCGATGCCCTTCCAGGGTTCATCAGGATTGCTGCTCGGTTTCGACACCAGAGCACCGTCGATGTCGCCCCCGGCCAACAGCGCCAGCAGCATGGCGGTGACGACCCCACCGTCCTGGGCGTCGTCCGATTTGGCGCCGGCCCGGACGGCGTAGCTGTGCACGACGGCACCGAGGCCGTCGCCGGGCGGACCACCGGTCAGCTTCCAGTAGGTGTCGGCCGCGTCGGCCTTCACCACCACCGGTGCCTCGGCGGCGTCGGCCGGCGGGGTCGACGGGGGCCAGAGGGCTTCGTAGCGCAGGCCGCCCCGGGGACAGAAGTCCCAGCACAGCGAGCAACCCGTGCACATCTTGACCAGCTCGGGGAGGCCGCTGTCGGCGTTCACGCCGAGGGAGTTGGAGGGACAGACGGCGACACAGGTGCCGCACTGGATGCACCGGTCGGCGAAGATGACACCGGCCTCGAGCTCCCAGAACCAGGTCTTGCCGGGCGGGTCCTCAACCCCGTTCATCTCGTCGCGGATGCGGAAGCCCTTCATGGCCCCACTCCGGCGCCGTGATCCGTCGGCATCAGGCCCGAGAGGGTCGAGCGCAGCTCGTCGTTGGGGACACGGCGGGCCCAGTTGTGGAACTGCTCGCCCTCGCGGCGCTCGGACTGGTAGCGCCGCACGACGCGGAGCAGAGCCTGGGGTACCTCGTCGACGGGGCGGGCGTTCTCCACCCAGTCGATGAAACCGGCGTCGGCGCCGAGAGAGCCGCCCAGACCGATGTCGACCGCCTCCACCAGGTGGTCACCGACATGGGCGGTATCGCCCCGGAAGCCGATGTCGGCGATCTGGGGCTGGGCGCACGACGCCGGGCAACCGGAGAAGTGCATACGGATGACGCCGGCGTCGTGGCGTCCCTGTCGGGCGCTGCCCGCCATCTCGTCGGCCGGGCCGCTCTCCCCCGCCCCGCTGTCCCCGGGGGCCGCCAATTGTGAGTCGAGCCAGCGGGCCCAGGTGACGGCCCGCTCCTTGGTCTCGACCACGGCGAAGCGACAGAACTCGTTTCCCGTGCAGGCCACCACGCCGCGCTCGAAGGGACCCGGATACGGCGAATATTTCTGGATCAGCTCTTCATCGAGCAGCCGGTCGACGTCGCCCTCGGGCACGCCCGAAAGGGTGAAGTTCTGGTCGGAGCCGAGACGGATGGTGCCGTCGCCGTAGGTCTTGGCCAGCCGGGCCGCTTCGACCAATTCGATGCCCGACATGCGACCGACGGGGACCGAACAGCCGACGTAGACGAGCCCCTCCTGCTTCTGGGGGTGGACGCCGACGTGGTCACCTCGGAAACGGCGGGTAAGCCCTTCGCCGGCCGTGGCCAGAGCGAAGCGCGTGCGGGCGGCGAGCTCGGCCCGGAAGCCCTCGGCACCGAGCTCCTGGACGAGATACCGCATGCGGGCGAGACCGCGGTTTTCCCGGTTGCCGAGCTCACCGAAGAGTTGGGCGATGGCGCGGGTGAGCTCGACGGCCTGTTCGGGCACGATGAAGGTGTCGATGTCCGAGGCCATGCGCTCGCCGTCGGAAAGTCCGCCGCCGGCCAGGACGTTGAAACCCAGGGTGCCGTCGGCCGTCCGCGCCGGCCACAGGCCGATGTCGTTGATCTCCGCCTGGGCGCAGTCCTCGACGCACCCGGTGACGCTGATCTTGAACTTGCGGGGCAGGTTGGCGTAATCGCGGTTTCCGGTGAAGAACTCGGAGACCTGGAGCGCGATGGGAAGGGCGTCGAATGCCTCGTGGGCGTCGACGCCCGAGACCGGGCAGCACAGGACGTTTCTGGCCGAGTCGCCACAGGCTTGGATGGTGGTGAGGCCGACGTCGGCGAAGCGCTGCCAGATGCGGGGGATGTCGCCGATGCGGAGCCAGTGGATCTGGATGGTCTGTCTGGTGGTGATGTCGGCATAGCGGTTGCCGAAGACGGGGCTGTCGTCTGGACCTTCGCCGAAGGCGTCGGCGGCGATGCCGATCTCCCGGGCCTGATCCGATGTGAGGCGGCCGCCCGGCACCTTCACCCGCATCATGAAGGCGTCGCCCCCCTGGCGCTGGGGATAGAGACCGACCCACTTGAGTCGCTCCTGCTCCCCCGCCACCGTGGCGATGGCTCCGGCGCCTTCTTTGGCGTAGCGGTTGATGACGGCGTCGGCCACCTCGAGGGGATGACGATCGAGTTTGAGGCGTTCGACCGCGTTCAGCTCACCGATCTTCCGGTAGGGCCGAACGAAGTGCATGGAGCGTTCGTTGCCACGGAGTTCGACCCCGAACGGGCTGTCCCCGCGGCGGGTCATCTCAGACGTGCAAGCCGCATTCGGTCTTGTTGCTCCCGGCCCAGCGTCCGGCGCGGGGATCCTCGCCCGGTGCCACCGGCCGGGTGGTCGGCGCGCAACCGATCGAAAGGTAGCCGCGGGGGACGAGGGGGTGGATGGGGAGACCGTGGTCATTCTGGTAGCCGGTGACGTCGTCCTCGGTCCAGGTGGCGAGGGGGTTGACCTTGACCAGCTGGCGGGCCTCGTCCCACGAGACGATGGGCGTCGCCGCCCGGGTGAGGGCGTCCACCCGCTTGAGCCCCGTCATCCAGGCCTGGCGACCCTGGAGGGCCCGGTCGAGGGGCACCACCTTGCGCATCTCACAGCAGCGGTCGCTTCCGCACGGGAAGGCGTCGGCCTCGGGACCGGGGGTGAGGACGCGGAGGTTCAGGTCGTAACGGCGGCGGACGTCCTCGACGTACTCGAGCGTCTCGGGAAAATGGAAGCCGGTGTCGAGGAAGAGGACCTCGACGCCGGGATCCGCCTGGACGGCGAGGTCGATGATGACGCAGTCCTGGAAGGAGCAGGCCAAGGAGACGCCGGACCCGAAGCGCTCGACGGCCCAGCCGATGACCTTGCCGGCGGGAGCCGTTTCGAACTCGTCGGCACGCGCCTCTATCTCCTGTGGTTCGATGTCGATTGCGCTGGTGGCCACGATGTCGTCCCCTTCGTCTTCCGAGCCGTCGTGAACCGGCGCCAGGCCCTCGCCCCCGATCGACCAGACTGGGCACTGACACCACCGAACACGACGTGTTTCGTTGCTCTCGTCATACTATAGGTGACTAATCAGATCAAGATTTCTCCCTTTTGCCGGGAGGCCTCCCGGGGCCGCCCGCCCGACCGGTGAGGTGGCATGGGAATCGACGCCGATCTGTACCCCGTCGGCCTCATCGTCGCTGGTCAGCGCTGTCTGGTGGTCGGAGGGGGCCGGGTGGCCGCCCGGAAGATCGCCTCCCTGCTCGGCTGCGGCGCGGCCGTCACGGTGGTGGCCCCCGAGGCCCACGTGGCCGTCGGCCTGCTGGCGGCCGACGGGGCATTCGACCGGCTGGTCGGCCCCCATCCGGAGGTCCATCTGCGGCCCTACCGCCCCGGGGAGGCGGCCGGGTACCGGCTGGTGGTGACGGCCACGGGGGACCCGTCGGTCGACGGCCTCGTCTTCCGCGACGCCACCGAGGCGGGGGTCTGGGTGAACAGCGCCGACGACCCCGACCACTGCAGCTTCGTCCTGCCCGCCGTGAGCCGGGACGGTGCGGTGACGATCGCCGTGTCCACCGGCGGGTCGAGCCCGGCCCTGGCGTCGTGGCTGCGGCGGCGGATCGCCGAAGCCGTCGGCCCCGGGCTCGGCTCGTTGGCGGCCTTGCTCGACGACACCCGGCGGCGGATCCACGCCCTGGGGGCGAGCACCGAGACGGTCGACTGGCAGACCCTGCTCGACGGTCCCCTCCCCGACTTGGTGCGCCAGGGGAAGGTGGCCGAGGCGCAGCGGTTGCTCGACGGAGCCGTCGACAGTGCCCGGCCGGCGTCGAGCGACGAGGGCTGAAGGCCCCGTTTCGGGGGCTCTCCAGGCACGCAGCTCGCCCGCTACAGACCGCCGCCGGCTTCACTCGACGTGAAACGGCCTTCTTACGCAATACTTCGGGCGTGGAACGTGCGGGGCGGGGGACGATGGCGCGCGTCGAGAAGACCGAGAAAGCGGCAGGGGGCACGCGCCACGAGGTGGCGTTGCTCGGCGAGCCCGACGACAACGAGGTGATCGAGGCGATCATCCACGCCAGCCGGGCCATGGTCGGCATCGCCATCCGCTCGTTGACCGGAAGCGATGAGGACGTCACCTTGCCGCAGTACCGGACCCTGGTGGTGCTGAGCGACGGCGGGGCCCGGCGGCTCGCCGATCTGGCCGGCGCTTTGAACGTGAGCCCGTCGACGGCGACGCGTATGTGCGACCGGCTTGTACGCAAGGGATTGATCACCCGGACGCGTGACGATCTCGACCGGCGGGAAGTGAACCTGGAGGTGACGGCGGCCGGGCGGGCCACGGTGATGGATGTGATCAACCGTCGGCGATCAGAAGTGTGCTCGTTGCTGAACTCGATTCCTCTCGGGTCCCGGCGCGAATTGGTGGACTCCCTGCGGCTGCTGTCCGCCGCCACCGGGGATGCACCCGAGCTGCACTGGATGCGGGGCTGGCACGAGTAACGGGTCCCGCCGACCGGGGGGGCATCACGTCGGCCCTGTCACGACGGGAAGAGGGCGTTCTCAAGCCTGCCAGACGCTCTTCGCCTCGCAGAACTCACGGATGCCGAGGGCGGCCAGCTCCCGGCCGTAGCCCGAGCGCTTCGTCCCGCCGAAGGGGAGTTCGGGGGTCGACGCCACCATGGCGTTCAGGAAGACCATGCCCGCGTCGAGGCCTTCGACGAAGAGGCGGCGCTCGTCGGGGTCATCGGTCCAGACGCTCGCGCCGAGGCCGAAGCCCGTGTCGTTGGCTTGGCGTAGCGCCTCGTCGGCGCTGTCGACGCGGTAGAGCAGCGCCACCGGACCGAAGACCTCCTCGCTGTTCACGCGCATGGCCGGCGTGATGCCGGTGATGACGGTGGGTGGGTAGAAGTAGCCGGGACCGTCGATCGGCGCGCCACCACAGAGAATGTGGGCCCCTTTGTCCCGGGCATCATCGACGAGTCCGGCGACGTCGTCGCGTCCCGAGGCGAGGGCGAGGGGACCGATCTCGGTGGCGGGCTCCATGGGATCTCCCACGCTGAGGCCGGCCATGCTCGTGACATACGCCTCCTCGAAGGCGTCGTAGCAGTCGCGGTGGACGATGAAGCGCTTGGCGGCGATGCAGCTCTGTCCGTTGTTCTGGACGCGGGCGGTGACGCCGACGCGGACGGCGTCGTCGAGATCGGCCGACGGCAGGACGACGAAGGGATCGCTCCCGCCCAATTCGAGGACGGACTTCTTGATGGCGCGGCCGGCCGTCGCCGCCACCGAACGACCCGCCTCTTCGGAGCCGGTCAGGGTGACGGCGCGGACGCGTGGATCTTCGATGATGCCGGCCACCTGGCCGGCCGGGATGAGGAGGGTCTGGAAGACACCGGGGGGGAAGCCCGCCCGGTGAAAGAGCTCTTCGATGAACAGCGCCGTCTGGGGGACATTCGACGCGTGCTTGAGGAGACCGATGTTGCCGGCCATGAGGGCGGGGGCGGCGAAGCGCATTACCTGCCAGAGCGGGAAGTTCCAGGGCATGACGGCCAGGACCGGGCCCATGGGCCGGTACAGGACACGGCTGTCGCGGGCGTCGGACTCGACCCTCTCGTCGGCGAGGAACCCTTCGGCGTGCTCGGCGAAGAAGCGGAGTCCCTTGGCGCACTTGGCCGCCTCGCCTTTGGCCGAGGCGAAGGTCTTGCCCATCTCGGTGGTCATGAGTCGGGCGATGACGGGGATCTCGCCCTCGAGGAGTTCGGCCGCCGTGACCGTCCAGCGGGCACGTTCGGCGAAGGTGGTGGTCCGGTAAGAGCGGGCCGCGTGGGCCGCCCGGGCCAACGTGGCCTCCACCTCGGCGTCGGTGTGAGGGTCGAAGGTCTTCTCCGTCTTCCCCGTGGCTGGGTTCACAGTGGCGATGGGCACAGGGGAGATCTTAGGGATCCGGATCCGAGCCGAGACCGGAAGGCGGCTCGAGACCGAGGACTGCCGGGAGGGCGCGGCGGCGGAGCTTGCCGGTCGAGGTACGCGGGAGGTCGTCCAGGCGAAAATAGGTCTTCGGTCGTTTGTAGGGCGCCAGGCGGTCGGCCGCCAGGCGGCGCAGTGTCTCCTCGGTTACGGGTCCGACGACGGCCGCGCAGACGCGCTCACCCCAGTCGGCATCGGGGAGGCCGAAGACGGCCGCGTCGATCACGCCGGGGGCTTCGGCCAGGACCGCCTCGACCTCCGCCGGGTAGACGTTCACGCCCCCGGTGATGACGAGATCGTCGCGGCGGCCGTCGAGGAAGAGATAGCCCTCGGTGTCGAGGCGACCGAGATCGCCGACGGTGAATTCGTCGCCGCGCCAGGCACGTTCGGTGGCGACCCGGTCGTGCCAGTAGCTGAAACGGGCAAAGGCGGGGCACCGGCACCAGACGACGCCGTCGTCGTCCACCCGGAGGCGGCGGCCCGGTCGGGCCCGGCCCACGGTGCCCGGGCGCTGCCGCCACTCGTCGGGAGAACAGGCCGTGAACTGACCTTCGGTGGAGCCGTAGAACTCCCAAACGACACCGGGCCGGGTCCGCTCGAGGGCGGTCCGTTTGACCGCCGGTGGACAGGGGGAGCCGGCGTGGACGAGGAGCCGGAAGCCGTGCAGCAGATCGGGTGGACCGTCGTGGTGGAGAAGCCGCTGGAGCGCCGTGGGGGCCAGGAAGGTGGTGGTGGGACGGTGGCGGACGATGGCCTCGGTGGCGGTGGCGGCCTCGAACCGGGAGAGGATGACGAGCCGTCCGCCGCGCAGGAGGGTCCCGGCTGCGAAGCGGATGGAGACCGAGTGGTACATGGGGGAACAGACGAGATGGGTGTCGGAGCCGTCGAAGGCCCAGAGGTCGGCTTCGTCCTCGAAGAGGCGGCGGGCCTCGGCCTCGTCGAGGACGCCCGACCAGACACCCTTGGACCGACCGGTGGTCCCCGAGGTGTAGTGCATGGGCCGGGCCAGCGGATAAGGCGACAGTTCCCGCTCGTCCCCCCCGAGGAGCGCCGCCAGGCCGGCGGCGTCGAGGACGGTGAGTGCCGGCTCGGCGTCGGCCAGAAGGAGGTCCCGCTCGGCCGGCAACAAGGTGGCGTTGAGGAGCACGGGGACGATGCCCCGGCGCAGTGCTCCGAGTACGCAGAGGAGCAGTTCGGCCGAGGACCCGAGAGTGAAGGCGACGCGGTCACCGGGTGAGAGGCCCGCCGCGTGCAGGGAGCCGGCCACGCGGCGCTGGGCCCCCTCGGCCGCCTGAGGCTCGAGGATCGACACAGGCGGCGACGGCGTCACGGCAGGGCCGGGGCGAGCGGGGCGGGCTGCACGTCGTCGAGGGCATGGAACAAGCCGGGCCGGAGCAGGAGCAGGGCGGCCATGACGACCAGCAGGAGGACGCCGGATGCCACGGTGACGTGGCGGATGCCGACGGCGCCGGCGACGGCGCCCTCGATGATGAGGCCGACCGGGTAGATCGTCCCCAAGGCCATCATGTAGAGGCCGAGGACCCGGCCCCGGGCGTGCTCGGGGGCGCGCAGCTGGACCACGGTGTTCAAGCCGGTGAGGACGCCGATGTAAAAGGCGCCGATGACCACGATGGCCAGTGTCGCCGTGACCAGGGACGGAGCGAGGCCGTAGACGACGATGGCGGTGGGGAAGGCGATCAGGGCACCGACGAGGAGCCGGCGCCGTCCCCAGGCGCGTGCCAGGGGGGCGAGGGCCAGTGCGCCGGCGACGGCACCGATGCCCTGGCCCGTGACGAGGGCCGACGTGGCCGCCGCGCCGCGATGCAGACCGTCGATGGCCACGGCGGGAACGAGGCCGATGAACGGCGAACCGACCAGGGCGACGATGGCGATGAGGAGGATGGCGCTGCGGCAGCCCGGTTCTCGTGCCGCCACCCGGGCACCGGCCGCGATGCGCCGGGCGATGCCCTCGACGGGGAGCGTCGGAGGCGTCGGGGCGGGAAGGCGGACGAAGGTGAGGGCCACGACGACGGCGCCGAAGGAGGCGGCGTTGACGGCGAAGGCCCATGCATCGGAACCGGCCACCAGGACGACTCCGGCCAGCGCCGGACCGATGACGCGGCCCAGGTTGAACTGGGCCGACGACAGCGAGACAGCGGCCAGCAGGTCGCGCCGGGGGACGAGGTCGGGCAACATGGCCTGATAGGTGGGAAAGCCGACGGCGGCGGCCACACCGCCGAGGAAGGCCACACCGACGAGAACGGCCGGCGGGGCATGGCCGAGGGCGGCCAGGACCGCCAGCACTGCGGCGAAGCATGCCTCGGCCACGGTGGTGACAATCAGCCACCGCCTGCGGTCGAGCCGGTCGGCCAAGGCGCCTCCCACGGGGGCGAGTAGTCCCATCGGAAGAAAGGCCGCGGCGGCTACCAGGCCGGTCCACAGGGGGTTGTGGGTACGGGCGGTGATGACGAATCCGAGGGCGACCGTCTGCATCCACGAACCCACGTTGGAGACGAGGGCCGCCGACCACACCAGGGCGAAGTTGCGGGAATGCAGCGGCCGGAACGACGACAGGGCCACGTGCCGAGGCTAACGCCCGTTGGGTCTGGCACCGCCGGCCCGAGGACCCGGTGATGGCAGCGGGCCTCGGTGACGAGCAGGAATTGTGACCGGCCGGCCGACAGGGGCGATGGGTGATGCGACACTGGGGCGGTGGAGCTCGACGAGGCGGTCGACCGGGCGCGCGCCGTGGTGAACGCCAGCCGACGGATCGTCGTGCTGACCGGGGCCGGGATCTCGACCGATTCGGGGATACCCGACTTCCGGGGGCCGCAGGGCGTCTGGACGAAGAATCCCGAAGCCGAGAAGCTCTCGACCCTGCAGGCGTACGTGGCCGACGCCGAGGTGCGCCGGCGCGCCTGGCGGAGCCGGGTCGAATCATCCACGTGGGCGGCCGAGCCCAATGCCGGGCACGAGGCCCTCGTCAGGCTCGAGCGCCGAGGGGTGCTCGACACACTGGTGACACAGAACATCGACGGGCTGCACCAGGCGGCGGGCAGCGATCCCGACCGGGTGGTCGAGATCCACGGGACGATGCGGTTCGTCGACTGTCTCTCGTGCGGGACGCGGACTCTCATGGCCGAGGTGCTCGATCGGGTCCGGACGGGCGAGGACGACCCGGAGTGCACCGTGGAGATGCCCGAAGGAGTCTGTGGCGGAATCCTCAAGGCGGCCGTCATCAGCTTCGGGCAGAACCTGGTCGTCGAAGACCTCGTCCGCAGCGAGGAGGCGGCCCGTCGCTGCGACCTCCTTCTGGCCGTGGGCTCCACGCTGGGGGTCTACCCGGCGGCCGGCCTCGTCCCCATCGCCCACCGGGCCGGCGCCCGGGTCGTGATCGTGAACGGGGAGTCGACGGACTACGACGACATGGCCGACGTCGTCGTCCGGGGGCCGATCGGCGACGTCCTGCCCGCCATTGTCGTCGAACCCTGATCACGGCCCGGTGCCCGGGCCGCGTACGCCTCTAGTCCGACGGGGGATCCAGCCGGGCGCGGTTGCGCCGGGGCTTGAGGGCGAACCACCAGATGGAGGCGATGGTGCCGAGGAGGCCAACTCCCGCCAGCGCGGGCTTCACGAGCTTCCGACGAGAAGTCACCCGGCAGACCCTAGTGGGAGCGACTGGACCATCAATTGCACGTGATGGCGCTGACCGGTGGGTGAGCGGAGCCCGGGTGCGGGAATGGGGTGACGGCGCTTCTCGAAACCCATGGCCTCGAAGAAGGCGATGGCCGCAGTGTTCTCGGCCACCGTCTCGAGGTGGCAACCGGGGACGCCGGCTTCACGCAGGGTGTCCAGCCACCGCCTGACCAACGCCGCACCCACGCCGCGGCCCCGGGCGTCGCGTAGGAGGTCGATGTGGAGGTGGGCGGGCCAGCGTGGGTCGGTGAAGGCGGCCGGAGGGAGTCGCTTGCGCGCCGCGTCGGCGATGACGTCGCCGAGCGCCCGCCAGACGAAACGGGCGGTTCCCGGCCGGAAGGCGATGGCGCGTCGGGTGAGCTGGCGGCCGACGACAACCCCCGGGTTCCAGGCCCGGTGGCTGTCGATGCAGCCGAGCAGGTAACCCCGGACTTCGCCGTCGATCTCGGCCACGAGGGCCGACTCGGGCTCGGCGTCGGTGTAGTAGCCGGTGAAGATGTTCGAGAAACTCTCGGCGTCTCGCCACTGCCACTCCACCGGATCCCCCATGTAGCCGGTGACGAAGCAGATGTGACGGACGCGGGCACGGTCGGCGGCGTGGTACGGGCGGATGAGAACGTCGCTCACGGCCGTCAGGCCTCGGTGGAGAGGTAGATGTTCTTGATGTCGGAGTAGGCATCGAGCGCTTCCAGGCCCAGCTCGCGGCCGAAGCCGGACTGCTTCATGCCGCCGAAGGGGGTGTTCACGCGGACGGAGGTGTTGGAGTTCACCGACAGGACCCCGGCGTTGACCGACCGGGCCATCCGCAGGGCGCGGGCACCGTCGCCGGTCCAGATGGACCCGGACAGACCGTAGGGGGTGTCGTTGGCCAGGGCGATGGCGTGGGCCTCGTCGTCGAACGGTGTGACCGCCACCACGGGGCCGAAGACTTCGTCGCGCCACAGTCGCGATCCCGGCACCGCCGGAGCCACGACCGTAGGGGCGAACCACCACCCCGGGCCGGGGTGCTCGGGTCCCCGGTAGGCGACGGCCAGCTCGTCGGCGGAGGGTTCGAGGAACGATGCCACGTCGGCCCGGTGGTCTTCGGAGACGAGGGGACCCATCTCGGTGGCGGGATCCTCGGGATCCCCGATGACGATGGCGTCGGTGGCGGCGATGAAGAGCTCGACGAAACGGTCGAAGACGGATCGTTCGACGAGGATCCGGCTACGGGCGCAGCAATCCTGACCGGCGTTGCCGAAGACGGCCGAGGGGGCGCTTCTCGCCGCCCGCTCGAGGTCGGCGTCGGCGAAGACGAGATTGGCCGACTTGCCGCCCAGCTCGAGGGTGACGCGTTTGACGGTCCCGGCCGCCCGGGCCATGACGTCTCGACCAGCCTCGGTGGAGCCGGTGAAGGCCACCTTGGCGACATCGGGGTGCTCGACGAGGAACGACCCCACCGACGATCCCGGGCCCACCACCACTTGGAGCACGCCTTCGGGGATCCCGGCGTCGAGGGCGAGCTCGGCGAAGCGGATGGCGGTGAGCGGCGTCAGTTGCGCCGGCTTGACGACGACGGTGTTGCCACAGGCCAACGCCGGGCCCACTTTCCAGGAGGTGATGGCCAGAGGGAAGTTCCAGGGAACGATGGCGAGGACGACGCCGAGGGGCTCGTGCAGCGTGAGGTCCACGCCCCCCGCCACGGGGATGGTGGCACCTCGGTGCTTGTCGACGGCGCCGGCGTAGAAGTGCAGGACGTCGGCCACCATGGACAGCTCGCCCCGGCTGTCGGAGATGGGTTTGCCCACGTTGCGGGTCTCCAAGAGGGCCAGCTCCTCGGCGTGCTCCTCCACCTGGACAGCGAAGCGGCGTAGGAGCCGGGCGCGGTCCGGCGCCGAGACGGCGCGCCAGGCGGGAAAAGCGGCGGCGGCCCGGCGGACGGCGGCGTCAGCCTGCTCGGTGTCCTGGCGCACCACGTCGGCCACCGGTTGTTCGGTGGCCGGGTTCACCACGGTCAAGGCGGATTCGGACGTCGTCATCCCTGCAGTCAACCACGGACCGGTTTTCCGGCCGTCACAGCGCGGCGCGGACGAGGGCGTCGAAGACGCGGAGATCGTCGTCCTGCTCGGGATGCCACTGCACGCCGACAACGAAGGGGGCGCCGGGCAGTTCGACCGCCTCGATGAGGCCGTCGGGGGCGTGGGCCGTGACCACCAGCCCGTCCCCGAGAGCATCGATGGCCTGGTGATGGGAACAACCGACGGTGGCCATGTCGCCCATGGCCTTCGACAGGATCGAACCGGGCTCGATGCTGACATCGGTGGGGCCGAAGGCGCCGACCGCCGGCTGATGGCCTGTGTGGGTCACGACGTCGGGGACGTGCTGGATGAGGGTGCCCCCGAGATGGACGTTCAGCAACTGAAGGCCGCGGCAGATGGCGAGCACCGGCAGTCCGGCCCGGAGTGCGGCGGCCAGAAGGGCCAGTTCATCGTCGTCGCGCGCCCGGTTCACTCCTGCCGTAGCCGGATGGGGGGCGGCTCCGTAGCAGGCGGGGTCTACGTCACCGCCGCCCACGAGCACGAGGGCGGAGAGCACGGAGATGACATCGGCGGCGGACGATTCGGACCCGCCCGGGCCCTCGCTCGGAGGCAGCAGGAGGGGTCGGCCGCCCACGGCCGCCACCGAGTCCACATACGACGTGGGAAGCACGGCGGCGGGTCGTTGCCAGGATGCCCAGGCGGCTTCCTGCCGGTAGGTGGTGAGGCCGACCAGAGGCGTCTTGCCGGGCACCATATCCGTCAGTATCCCACTGCGCCACGCCGACACCGGAACGCGGCGGACGGCCGCGGATAGTGTCGCCCCGTGACGCAGCGGCTGGTTGGCAAGGTGGCACTGATCACGGGAGCGGGCAGCGGCATCGGTCGGGTGGCGGCGCAACTGTTCGCCGCAGAGGGTGCCTCCGTCGTCGTGGCCGACGTCGTGGCCGACGCCGCTCGGGACACGGTGGAGGCCATCACCGCCGCCGGTGGTCGGGCGACGGACATAGCCGTGGACGTGGCCGACGAGCGTGAAGTGGCCGACATGGTGGGTGCGGCCGTGGACGCCTTCGGTGGCCTCCACGTGCTGTTCAACAACGCCGGGATCTTTCCCGGTGACGATGGCGGCGTGCTCGACACGCCCCCGTCCACCTGGGACCGGGTGATGCAGGTCAACTTGAAGGGGGTGTGGCTGGGCTGCCGGGCCGCCGTTCCGGTCATGATCGACTCGGGCGGCGGATCCATCGTCAACGTGGCTTCGTTCGTCGCTTTGATGGGGGCGGCGACGGCCCAGGTGGCGTACACGGCGTCGAAGGGCGGTGTCCTCGCCTTCACGCGCGAGCTGGCCGTGGAGTACGCCCGGTCGGGCATCCGGGCCAACTCCATCTGTCCGGGACCGATCGACACTCCCCTGCTGGCCGAGTTGCTGGCCGACCCCGTCCGCCGACAGAGGCGGCTCGTGCACATCCCGATGGGACGGCTCGGTCGTCCCGAGGAGATCGCCCGCGCCGCGCTCTTCCTGGCGTCGGACGAGTCCTCCTTCATGACAGGCTCCGCCCTCGTGGTGGACGGGGGCATCACCGCCGCCTATGTCACCCCCGATTAGCCACTGGTCGTAACGCCCGATCGCTCGATCGTCCGAGGGACGATGGTGGAAACGCAGCATGCTGGACGGCGGCAAGGGCCCGTGCAATCGTGCGGGGATGCTCACCGAGGC